>CAZTLW010000007.1:0-33813 GCA_964614585.1 uncultured Acidimicrobiia bacterium
GTCGTGTACCGGGTCTCCCTCGGGACCGCCCGCTCCCCCGAGGTCGCCCACGACGTGACCCAGGACGTCTTCACCCACCTCTGGCGCCATCCCGACCGCTTCGACCCCGAGCGCGGCAACCTCCGGAGCTACCTCGTGACCCGGGCCCGCAGCCGCACGCTGGACGTGCTGCGCTCGGAGACGTCCCGCAGCCGTCGCGAGCGGGTCGAGGGCCGGGCGGCCATCGTGGACGACGGCGACATCGCCGATGCGGTGGCCGACGTCGACACCGCCGACCGCCTCCGCGCCGCCATGGCGGTGCTGAGTGATCCCGAGCGGCGCGCCATCGAGCTCGCCTACTTCGGCGGACGCTCCTACCGGGAAGTCGCCTCGGAGCTCGGGATCCCCGAGGGAACCGCCAAGAGCCGCATCCGGACCGGTCTCAGCAAGCTCCGCGTCGAGCTGTCCGACGCGGGCCTGGTCGCCTGACGGTCCCTTCTCCGCGATTCGGGGGCAGCCCGCCGGCTGCCCCCGAATCGCGTCTGGAGGTGATCAACCGGCCAGTTGGTCCACGAGGTCCACGATCTCGGGGATGGAAGGTCCGAAGACGTCGCCACCCAGGGCCCGGACCGTCTCGGCCGACTGCACGACCGGCCCCCCGAAGACGAGCGTGACGTCGGGCGCCCGGGCGGCCATGGCCTCCGACACCCGGCGGAGCGAGTCGGCCGACGCGAAGGCGGCGACACAGACCGCCACCGGGCGGTCGGCCCGCAGCACCGCCAGGGCGATGGCGTCGGGAGGCGTGTTGGCCCCCAGGTAGAGCACCGAGAAGTTCCGGCCCCGCAGGAGGTCGGCCAGGACCTCGGCGCCGATCTGGTGGACCTCCCCCGGGCCCAGCGCCACGACCACGGTCCCCCGCGAGTGCCCCCGCCGGTTGAACCGGGGCGAGAGCCGCGCGACACAGGTGCGGGCCACGGCCGTGGCCAGATGCTCCTGGGCGATGTCGACCTCACCGAGGGCCCACCGATCGCCGATGGAGCGCATGGCGGGCAGGACCATCTCGACGAGCACCTGGTCGGGCGTGAACGAGGACCCGAGGGCCTGCTCGATGAGCGACCAGGCAGCGGTCGGGTCGCCGAGGACGAGGAGGCGCTCGAACTCGGCGGTCCAGTCCTCCCGGGAGCGGCCCTCGGCCACCCCGGTCACGAAGTCGTCGAGGTCTCCCTCGTCGACCACCCAGGCGTTGCCGGCCTTGGTGGCGGGCAGGCGGCCAAGTCGGACATAGCGATAGGCCGTCATGTAGTGGACGCCGAGGCGGTCCGCCGCCTCCTGCAGGGTCATGCCGGCCATGACTGGGCAGTTTATCGCTAAACCGGCGCTGCGGGCCGACCCTCGGTCAGGCCCGGTGCACCACGGTGGCGCCGGTGACCTCGTCCTTGCCGAGGACGATGAGGTCCTCGAGGCGGGCCCGCATCTCGGGCACGTGGGAGACGACCACCACGAGGCGCCGATCGTCACCGCCCACCAGCCGTTCGATGCCCTCCATGGCGAGGTCGAGGGAGTCGGCGTCGAGGGAGCCGAATCCCTCGTCGATGAAGAAGGCCTCCGCGGCGCCCCGCTCGATCCCGACCACCGTCGCCAATCCGAGGGCCAGCGCCAGCGACGCGAGGAACGTCTCCCCGCCCGACAGCGTCCTGGGATGACGGACCAACCCGGCGGCGGTGAGGTCACGGATGGCGAACTCATCCCCGGCGGTGGCCAACTCGTACCGGTCGGCCGACAGGAGGCGAAGCCACTCCGATCCCGACGCCACCAGGTCGCGGCGCTTCTCGTCGATCAGGTATTGCGGGAAGTTGCCGGGTGCCAGGTCGCCGTGCAGGTGTTGGAGACGGAGCTCCAGGGCATGCTTCTGGTGGACCGACGCCAACGCCCCGGCGGCCTTGGCGAGTGCGTTCTCCTTGACGCCGAGGACCGCCGCCGCCACCTCCACCGCGGTCGACGCTTGTGTGGTTGCCGCCCCGTAGTCGGCGCCACCATCGAGGCCGACCTTCGTCAGGAGCTTCGAGCGCTCGTCCAGGGCCGAGGCGAGGCGATCGGCGGACCCGGCAGCAGCGGCCCGGGCTTCGGCGGTGGCGGCATCGATGGCGTGGCGAATCTCCGCCAGCGCGGGTCCGGCGGCTTCCGGCTCGTCCGGCGCATCCCAGTCGATCCCGAGCGCCGCGGCCACCTCGCCGTGTTGGGCCACCAACTCGGTCAGCGGCGCGAGGGCATCGGTCTCGACCAGTTGCGCAAGCGCCTGCCGGGACCGTGCCACCGCCTCGCCCGTGGACTGCCTGGCAGCCTTCAGCTCGTCGTAGGCGCGCCGGGCGTCGCGCAGCGCCGCCCCGGGATCGGAGGGATCCCTGCCCAGCGCCAGAACCAGCCCCTCCACCTGGGTGGCCGCGTCGGACGCCTCCCGGCCGGCGGCTTCGGCTGCGGCCCGGGCGGCCACCAGGCGGTCGGCGGCGTGGGCGACCGCAGCCTCGGCCATCTGGGCACGCTGGCGGACTCGTTGATGGGCTTCGGTGGCATCGGCCAGTCTCCTTCGGGCGGCGGCGGCCGACTGCCGGGCGTCCTCGAGGCCCACCACCTCATCGAGGGTGGGCAGCTCCGCCACGGTCTGGCGGCACACCGGGCAGGGTTCGCCCGCTGCCAGATCCTCGGCCAACAGATGGGCGGCATGGGCGGCTTCCAACGCCGCAAGACGACCGTCGGCCTCCTCCGCCGCAACGGTGGCAGCCTCGACGGTGGCCCCCGCCTCGGTCTCGGCCCCGGAAGCGTCGTCGGCCTCGGCCAGCGCCGCCTCGTGCCCCTGCTCGGCCTCGGCCAGATCCATCCGGGCCTTGGCCGATGCGCCGGCGGCCTTGCCCTCGGCCGCGATGGCCGACTCGAGCTTGCCGAGCAGGAGCGGCGTGTCGGCGGCGTGGGCGGCATCGAGCGACTCGGTCGCCCGGGCAAGCGCGGCCGTGGCCTCCTCGACGGCCGCCTCGGCGGCGGCGACCAACTGGCCGTGGTGGGTGGCATCGTTGGCGACCTCGTCGACCGTGGATGGCGATGGCAGGGACGCCAGCGCCGCCTCGTGGGAGGTGACGGCCGCCCGCGACGCCTCGACCTCCGCCGAGAGCGCAGCGATGGCCGCGTCGGCGGCCGCCACGTCATCGGCGACCGAGACGAGCTCGTCGCGCCGCTCGGTGGCGGCCTCGAGGTCCTCTCGGGCTTGGGCGGTTGCCGCCTCCAGCTCGTCGTGCTCCGCCTCGGCTGCCTTGGCCGCAGCCAGCTCCCCCTTCGTGTGGTCGAGCCGCGCCCTGGTGAGTTTCTGCATCTGCTCGACGACCCCGAACCCCAACAGACCGGTCAGCACGTCGCCGGCTTCCCGCCTGGTCGCCATGAGCAGTTGCTGGAACTGGTTCTGGGCCAACAGCACGGCCCGGCAGAAGCCGTCGTAGTCGAGTCCCGTCAGGTCCTCGACGGCGGTCGAGATGTCCTTGACCTTGTCGGACAGCGTCTCGACGAGGACGCCATCGATGGCGTCCCATCGCTCCAGTTTCTGACCACCCTGGCCCTTGGGCCGGATCTGTCGCTGGATGCGGTAGGTGGCGCCGCCGACCTCGAACCACAACTCGACCTGGGCGACGGCCGGGGCGTCGTTCGACCGTGGATCCCACTTGTGGACCAGCGGCTTGGTGGCCTTGGCGCCCAGCGACGGCGTGCTGCCGTAGAGGGCGAAGGCCAGGGCATCGAGGATGGTGGACTTGCCCGAGCCAGTCGGCCCGACGACGCCGACCAGTGAGCGGTCCCGGAAGTTGAACGTGGCGCGGTCGGCGTAGGAGCGGAATCCTTCCAGCGTCAGCTGCAGTGGCCTCACGCCCGGGCCTCGGTCTCGATCTCGGAGAAGAGGTCGAGCAGTTCGTGGTCCGGCTCCCCATGCTTCCGCCGGTGGTACTCGGCGTACAACTCCCCGAGCGGACGCCCTGCCACGACATGGGTTGGTTCGTCGTCGGCCTGCGGGTAGTCGGGGGTCAGCCGGACCGCATGGGGGAACCGCGACTGCCACCGGGCCACGTCGTCGGCCGTCGGGGGGCCGTCGGCTCGGATGGTGAGGTCGAGCCAGGCGTCGGCGAGATCGTCGCGGGACGAGAGCTCCTCGATGGTGCCGGTGGCTCGCAGCAGCCGCCGCCCGGCACCCAGCGGCACCGAGGTGGTCGTCGCCGGTCGCCCCGGCTCCGCCTCGACCACCACCACCCGCTTCTCCTCGCCGCGTTCGCCGAAGTCGAGTTGGAGCAGTGATCCGGCGTACTCCCCGACCGGGGCGCCGGGTACGGCTTGGGGGGCATGGATGTGGCCGAGCGCCACGTACGAGAACTCGCGGTTGACCGCAGCAGGGGTGGCTGCGAAGGCCTCGCCGAGGTGCAACTCCTTCTCGCCCCGGGGCTCGCCGGTTCGGACCTTCACCCCGCCCACCATGAAGTGGGCAAGCAGGATCGTCACCGGGTCGCCCGGTCGAGGGGCGAGGCGACCCACGATGGAGCCCATGGTGTCGGCCAGGGTGCCGTAGGCCCTGCCCGGGTCATCCATGAAGTCGACGGCCTTGGCGGGCATGACCCAGGGGATCGCGCCGACCACGGCAGGCCCCCCGGGGGTGTCGATGCGGAGCCGACGGCCGCCGTCGGGGGATCGCAACTCCCCCACCAGATGAACGCCGAGTGGCCTCAGCACCGGCGCCAGCGCCTCGAACAGTCGGGGGTTGTCGTGGTTGCCGGCCACCACCACCACCGGCCGCGTCCCGCCGGCGGTCAGGCGGACCAGGGTCCGCAGGGCGAGGCCGACCACGTCGGGGCCGGGCAGCGACCGGTCGAAGAGGTCACCGGAGTGGACGACGAGGTCGGCGTCCTGCTCGTCGGCGATCGCCACGACCTCGTCGAGCACCGCCTCGTACTCGGGCCGGCGATCGCGCCGGTAGAGCGGCTTGCAGAGGTGCCAATCGGACGTGTGGAGGATCCTCATCGCAGATCGATCGGGCCCTCGTCGACGGCGACCTCCTCGGCCCGGGTCGCCCACGGCGGGAACGGGAAGCTGACCACGAGCGGCACCGGGATGGCCGGCTGGCTCACGACCATCGTGCCGGGCTTCAGGAGCCGGGCCCGCGCCCGCGTCGAGGGCAGCATCCACCCGTACTCGGCCCGCTCGGCCTCGGCGGCGTCGAGGCGTCCGGCCACCCGCACCGCGGCGTTCTCCATCACCTCCTGGGCGACGCGGGAGGCGGTCTGCTGGGCACCCACGAGGAGCACGCCCAGCGACCGACCCCGCTGGGCGATGTCGATGAGCATCTCCTTGAGCGGCGAGGCGCCCTCTCGGGGGGCGTACTTGTTGAGCTCGTCGAGCACGATCACCGACAGCGGCAGCCGTTGGCCCGACGCCTCCTTCTCGTCGAACACCTCGGCGAGCAGCGCCCCGACCACGAAGCGCTGGGCAAGGTCGTGCAGGTTCTGGATCGCGACCACCGACACCTGGGCGCGCCGCCGGTCGATGCGGCGACTCTCCCCCGCCGCCACCAGATGGCCGAGCCGCGTCTGGGCGGCGTAGAGGCGGCGGACGAAGGCGGCGACGGTCCCCGTCTGCACCCGGCCGGTCCACGCCGGGTCGGGCTCGGAGCCGTCGGGCGGGTCGAGCAGTTGCTCGAGGGCGGCGACGAGGTCCGGGAAGGAGCGCACCACCAGTTCGTCGGCGGTGGCGTCGGCGACCGCTTCGCGATGGCCGCCCGGGCCGGGCTGGCGCAGCACGATGGCCCCGGGCTCGCCGGCGAGGTCGGCCGCCCAACGGCGGAGCTGGCTGCGCACGCGCTCCTCCACGAACGAGAGCTGGTTGCGGGTGTCGGCGGCATCGGTGAAGAGAAAGCGCAGCAGACCTTCGTCCACGAACTCCCGCGGGGTCCAGCGGAACGGGACCACCCCCTCGAAGCGGCCGGAGGAGTCGGGGACCACGGCCCCACCCACCTCGGGACGCGCCGGCGCCCAGAGGCCAACCGAGGGGAACGGGCCCGGCTCGACGCCGAGGCGCTCCCACAGGGCCCGGTCCGCCTCGTCGAACAGCCGGTTGGGGCGGTCGAGCCAGAGCAGGTCCTCGCCCTTGACGTTGAACACCAGCACCCGGAGGTTGGTGGCGCCCTCGCCGACGATGTCGGGCCGCCCCGTGAGCAGCCGGAGGAAGAACAGCGCGAACGACGTCTTCGTCGCCACGCCCGAGATGCCCGAGATCGACATGTGGCCGCCCTTGCGGCCGTCGAAGAAGTCGAGGTCGACGAAGATGGGCTCGCCGTCCCGGCCGACGCCGACGGGCAACGGCCGCCGCATGTCGTCGGCGTAGAGGGCCTTGTCCCGGGCGTCACCGGTGGCCCGGTGCACTGCCAGGCCCGGGTTGGGCGACACCCACACCTCCGGGTCGACCCGGGTGACCTCGACCTCGGCGGTGCGCACCGTCTCGGCGGGGAGGGTGCCCTCCTCGGCGATGCGGCGGGTGTCGGTGTCGAAGGAGGCGCCCTCGTACTCGGCCTCCACCTCGGTCACGATGCCGTAGGTGTCGACGCGACCGACGCCGGGCACCTCGGTCGCCACCACGACGAGGTCGTCGAGCTGCAGGTAGGCGTCGTCGGCCACCAGCACCCGGAACGAGCGGGTGGACGCCCGATGGGTGCCGAGGACCCGGCCGACCGGCCCCGGCGTGGTCACGCCGCCTCCACGGTCGCCCCGGCGGCGGCGCCGGCGAGCGCCCGGTAGGCGAGCGCCTGGTCGCCCAGTCGACGCCGCAGACCGCGCTCGAGGGCCCCGATGGGCACCAGGTTCTGGGGGGCTCGGGGGTCGGTGTGGGCAGGGGCGGCGAGACGAGGGGCCAGCACGGCCGTGCGGTCGGCGAGGACCCGGGCGCGGGCGAGGCCCAGGGCGGCGGCGACCTCGCAGCGGACCACGCCGTACCAGGCGTGGCCCGGGGGCCCCTCGGCGAGCCGCTGGTACCACGAGTAGCGGGCGAACGACCCCGAGGCGCCGAGGAGGAAGAGCGGGGTGCGGGTGCCGGGCTCCAGTTGCGCGATCACGGCGGTCGCCGGCCCGTGCAGGTAGGCGACCCGGTGGGTCTTGATGAAGCCCACCACGTCCCGGGCCCGGGTGTCGTTCACGGGCCCGTCGGCGATCACGAACGACCCCGTGTCGGCGAGTTCGGCGGTGAGGCGGGCCTCGGCCGTGCGCATCGATCCGTGGAACGCCCGGACCAGCTCCGCCGGGTCGTTGCCCGGCACCGACAGCGGCCGGTACTCGAGGCCGAGGGCCGGCGGCAGGCAGACCCGCCGGCCGCCGCCGGTCACGGCCAGGCGGTCGATACGGGCTTCGGCCACCTCGGACACCCGTCCGACCCGGTCCCACCGCACGGCACCGACGGCATGCGAGCCGCAGATGCCGCCAACGGGCATGCCGGCATCGGACGCAATCGAGAGTCGGGCCTCGACCCGGCGGATGCCGTCGACGAGCCACACCTCGTCGATCCCGTCGTCCTCGCCGGGCAGCGGCGCCCAGTCGCCGGCGACCTCCACGCCGAGGTCGACCTCCGACTCGGACGGCGCGAGATCGTCGTCGGGGGAGACGGGGGACCCGTAGGCGGGATCCCACCCCTCGACGTGGACGCGGCGGGGTTCTGATGACATGGCACGGCGAGGGTACAAGGGGGGTGCGACGCGATCGGGCAGGGGCGCCGGGCGGGCCGGCGGCGTAGCCTCCGCGGATCGTGACGTCCGTCGTCATCGCCGAGGACTCGGCCCTCCTGCGGGCCGGACTCGTCGCCCTCCTCACCGAGGGCGGCGTCGACGTCCGCGCCGAGCTGGCGGACGCCACCGACCTGCTGGCGGTGGTCGAGGAGACCGGGCCGGACGTGGTGGTCATCGACGTCCGGATGCCGCCCACCAACACGACCGAGGGCCTCGTGGCCGCACTGGCCCTGCGCGAGCGCCATCCCGGCGTCGGCATCCTCGTCCTCAGCCAGTACGTCGAGCCGACCTACGCCCTGCGGCTGCTCGAGGGCAAGGGGGCCGGTCTCGGCTACCTGCTCAAGGAACGGGTGACCGATGGGGAGGCGCTCGTCGGCGCCGTCGAGCGAACCGCGGCGGGCGGGTCGGTCATCGACCCCGAGGTCGTCTCGCGACTCCTCGAGCGGCGGCGGGTGCACGACGCCCTCGGCGACCTCACCGAGCGGGAGCGGGAGGTGCTCCAGCTCATGGCAGAGGGGGCGTCGAACACCGCCATCGGGGAGCACCTGTACATGGCGCCCAAGACCGTGGAGCACCACGTACGCGGCATCTTCGCCAAGCTGGGGCTCTCACAGGTCGACGGCCACCGCCGCGTGCTGGCGGTGCTCACGTTCCTGCGGGAGTCCTGACGCGGGAGAAGCCCGGTCGGACCGGGCTCCTCCTCCCCTGAAGCACCCCCTGCCGGCGGTCGATCACCCTGGCGAACTCGGAGGTTGCCCCTCCATGGTGCCGCAACGAGGCGCCCGTCGCATCAGGGCAGGCACCGAATCTGGGTCAGGGTTAACCCTGAATTCCCTCCTGCCGACTCGGTCAGCGTTGCGGCACGAGTCGCAGGAGTCGGCCATCGCCGCCACCGGCGAGCAACTCGCCGTCGGGCCCGGCGGCGATGACCGCCGGGTTGGCGAGACGGGGGGCGTCCCAGTCGGTCGGGGTGACCTCCGCGTCGCCGAGGCCGTCGGTGACCGGGAACGAGCGGAGCCATCCACCGCAGAAGTCGGTGAAGACGTAGTGGCCGACCAACTCGGGGATCGCGTCACCTCGGTACACCTCGCCCCCCGTGATGGAACAGGTCCCGGCATCGCCGTGACCCACCGCCACGGCCGGCAGCTCGAGACCGGTCTGGTCACACGAGTCGGCGCCGAAACAGGATCGGGCCTCCATGATGGGCCAGCCGAGGTTGGCGCCCCCATCGTCGGCCGACAGGACGGTGACCTCCTCCCAGCGGTTCTGGCCGACGTCGGCGATCACCGCCAGGTCGCCGTCGAAGGCGATCCGCCAGGGGTTCCGAACCCCGTACACCCAGAGGCTCGGCACCTCGCCGTCGGGGAACGGGTTGTCCGGCGGCGCGGTGGCCACGCCGGGGGTGTCCACGTCGAATCGGTGGATGGCCGCCAGCGGGGTGTCGGCGCGCTGGCCCTGCCCGAACTGGTCGTTCGCCCCGCCCCCGTCGCCGAGGGCGAGGTGGAGCCGTCCATCGGGACCGAACTCGATCGATCCCCCGTTGTGGTTGCCGGCCGGCTGGGCCACGGCGTAGAGGATGGTCGGCTCGGCGTCGGCGACCGGCCACGGCAGCTCGGCGAGGACCGTGTCGCCGGCGCGGTCGGAGTAGTGGACGAAGAGGCGGTCGCCGTCGGGGTGCAGGGCGGTGTCGAGGAGACCCGCCTCACCCCGGTCCCGCACGAGCGGGCCGAGGTCGGCGACCACCTCTGCGGTGCCGTCGTCGGCCACGAGGGTGAGCCGACCGTCCTTGCGGGCCACCAGGACCTCGTCGCCGACCGGCTCGATCCCGGTGATGAAGCCCCCGAGGTCGGCCACCTCCTCCCAGGCCAGGCCGCGCAACTCCGGAATGGTGGTCGTGACGGCGGTGGTCGTCGTCGTGTCGCCGTCGCCGTCGCCGGGGCTCGCCGTCGGGACCGACGTGGTCGTGGTCGACGACGTCGTGGTCGTGGCCGACGCAGCCTCGGTGGTGGTGGTGGTGTCCGGGTCGCCGGAGCAGGCGGCGAGCACCAGGACCACGGCGACCATCACCCACAGGCGGTGCATGACCCATAGGCTACGGCGACCGTGCCGACACTTCGGAGACCCGACGCCGCCCGACTGCGGACCCTCGCCGACGAGCTCGGCGGCCTGGCGCCGTCGGGGCAGGCGGCCGGACGCTCGACCTCGGTCGAGGAGACGATCGGCTGGGGTCTGAAGCGTTTCGACCGCGCCCGACTGGCGTTGCGCCGTCTCGAGCAGTTCCGGGTCGAGTCGATGTTCGTCTCCCCCTCCGGCAACGCGGCCGACGGCGCCCGGCTGCTGGTCGTGGGTCGCCGTGCCGGCCTGTGGACCATCGGGCCGATCGAGGTGACCGCCTACTCCGAGACCGACACTCGGGTCGTGTGCGACATCCGGACCCTCGAGGGCCACCCGCTGAGCGGCGTCGAGCGCTTCGAGCTCACCCGGCTCCCCAACGGGATCGTCCGGTTCGGCATCCACGTCTCCGCCCGACCCGCCGTGTGGTGGGCGTGGCTCGCCTACCCCGTGGTGCGCTGGTTGCAACACACCTACCGACTCGACGCCATCGACCACCTGCGTCTGATCACCGGCCGCCGCACGGCCGAGAGCTGAAGAACCCGGTCGAGCCGCCCCCCGATGGCGTATCGTCTCCCCCCGTGACGACGCCCATCAAGAACGACCGCCGGACCATCTTCGGCTGGGCCATGTACGACTGGGCCAACTCGGCCTACTCCACGGTGATCGCCGGAGCCATCCTGCCCGCCTTCTTCGTCGGGGAGGTGGTGGGCGACGAAGGGTGGAACGGACGCACGGGCGACTCGTTGTGGGCCCTCGGTCTGGCACTCGGCACCCTGCTGCTGTTCGTGGCCATGCCGGTGCTCGGCGCGGTCGCCGACTACTCGGCGGCCAAGAAGCGCTTCCTGCGGGCGTTCGCGTACGGGGGCTCGCTCTTCGTCACCCTGTTGGTGTTCGCCGGGTCGGGGAACGTCCTCCTCACGCTCGGCTTCTTCCTGCTCGCCCAGGTGGGCTTCGTCGGCGCCAACGTCTTCTACGACGGCTTCCTCCCCGACATCACCACCCCCGACACGATCGACAAGGTCAGTTCTCGCGGATTCGCCCTCGGCTACATCGGGGGCGGCCTCTGGCTGGCCGTCGTCCTGGCGGGCATCTTCTCGGCCGGCGACGATGCCGACCTCGCCGTCCTCATCACCCGGATCGGCATCGGCGCCACCGGCATCTGGTGGGCCGGGTTCACGGCCTTCGCCATGTCCCGGCTGCCCGAGACCGGGGTGTCGTCCGACCTGCCCGCCGTGGTGGCCTTCCCCCGCAACTGGTATCGGGGGGTCTGGACGCTCGTGGTGGTCATCGTCGTCGGCGTGGCGAGCCTCGTGGTGGGCCTCGTCACCTCGGTGCCGTTCGGGTGGTTCAACCTCGGACTCGCCCTGTGGATGATCGCCCTCGCCATCCTCGTGTACCGGGTCGCGTCGTCCGAGGCGGGGGCCGACACGGTGCCGCTTCGGTCGCGGTTCGGCCGCATGGCCGGGATCGGGTTCGGACGGATGTTCCGCACCGCCGCCCAGCTCCGCCACTTCCCCCAGCTGCTCCTCTTCATCCTCGCCTACATGTTCTACAACGACGGGGTCCAGACCACGATCAACATCTCGTCGGCCTACGCCTCCGGCACGCTGGGGCTCGGCGTCACCGACATCGCCCTCACGTTCCTCGTCGTCCAGTTCGTCGCCTTCGCCGGGGCGCTCTCCTTCGGCTGGCTGTCGGGCCGGGTGGGGATCCGCCGCTCCATCCAACTGAACCTGGTCATCTGGGTCGGGATCGCGGTGGCCGCCTTCTTCCTGCCCGAGGGCCAGTTCCCTCCGTTCCTCGCCACCGGCGTGGCGATCGGCCTCGTGCTGGGTGGCATCCAGGCCCTGAGCCGCAGCCTCTACGGCTCGATGATCCCCGAGTCGGCCTCGGCGGAGTTCTATGGCTTCTACTCGGTCTTCTCGAAGTTCTCGGCCATCTGGGGGCCGCTGCTCTTCGCCATCATCTCGACCCAGGGCAACAGCCGGTACGGCATCCTCTCGGTGGTCGTGTTCTTCGTCGTGGGCCTCGTGCTCTTCTCCCGGGTCGACATCGAACGGGCCCGGGCCTCGAAGGACGACTGGCAGCTGACCGAGGCGTGACGGCGCCCGACGAGCACGTCTTTAGGCTCGCGGCATGGAACGACTTCTCGTCATCGGCGGTGACGCCGCCGGACTCAGCGCCGCCTCCCAGGCCCGACGTCGCCGGTCGGCCGACGACCTGGCCATCACGGTCTTCGAACGCGGGCCGTGGATCTCGTACTCGGCCTGCGGGGAGCCGTACTTCATCTCGGGCGAGGTCGACGAGCTGACCTCGCTGTTGGCCCGCACCCCCGAGCAGTTCGCCGAACGCGACATCGAGGTGCACCGCCACCACGACGTGGTGGAGATCGACCTCGACGCCCGCACCGCCACCGCCCGCACCCCCGACGGCGAGACCCGGGTGGAGCCATTCGACCAGCTCATGTACGCCACCGGGGCGTCGGCCACCCGCCCGCCCATCGCCGGCCTCGACGCCGAAGGCGTCCACGTCCTGCGGACGCTGGACGACGCCGCCGCGATCGAGTCCGCCGCCGGGACGGCCCGGTCGGCGGTGGTCGTCGGCGGCGGGTACATCGGCCTCGAGGTCGCCGAGGCACTGGTCATGCGGGGGGTCCATGTCACCGTCGTCGAGTTCCTGCCGTCCCTGCTGACCCGTACCCTCGAGCCGCGCCTGGCAGGGCTCGTCGGCGACGAGCTCACCCGCCAGGGCGTCGACGTCCTGACGGGTACCGCGGTCGAGCGGCTCGTCGTCGAGGGCGGTCGGGTCACCGGGGCAGTCGCCGGGGATACGACGCTCGCGGCCGACCTCGTCGTGATCGGCACGGGTGCCCGACCCAACGTCGAACTCGCCGCCGCCGCCGGCATCCCACTCGGGGAGACCGGGGCGGTGGCGGTGGACGATCGCCAGCGTACGTCGGTCAACGGCGTCTGGGCGGCCGGCGACTGCGCCGAGGCGCGTCATCGGATCACCGGCCGGGCGGTGAACTACCAACTCGGCACGGTCGCCAACAAGCAGGGCCGGGTGGCCGGGATCAACCTCGGGGGCGGCGACGCCACCTTCCCCGGCGTGCTCGGGACCGCCATCACTCGCGTGTTCGACCTCGAGGTGGCCCGGACCGGGCTCGACGACCGCGACGCCGAGGCGGCGGGGATGCGGCTCGTCACCGGCACGGTGGACTCGACGACGACGGCCGGCTACATGCCGGGGGCGGCGCCGATCACGGTGTCCGTCACCGTCGACGGCGCCGGCACCATGGTCGGCGCCCAGGTCGTCGGTGGACCGGGAGCCGGCAAGCGCATCGACACGCTCGCCACGGCGATCTGGGCCGGCCTCGCCGCCGAGGACTTCGCCATGGCCGACCTGTCCTACGCGCCACCCTTCTCGGGGGTCTGGGACCCGGTCGCCATCGCGGCCCGCCGGGCCGGGGAGGCCGCCGCACGGTCGTGAGCCACCCGTCCATCCACCTCCTGTGGGCCCTGGCGGTGGGCCTCGTCGCCTGCGCCCCGACGACACCACCTCCGGGTGCCGCCGACGCCGTCCCCGCCGAGGCCATCCCGGTCGAGGTCGTGGAGGTCGTCGACGGCGACTCCCTGGTGCTCACGGTCGACGGGTCGACCCGAGACGCCCGGCTGATCGGGCTCAACGCACCCGAGCGAGACGCCTGCCACGGTGCGGCCGCGACCAAGGCACTGACCGGGCTGGTGGACGGCCGCGTCTCGATGAGCACCGACGTCGAGTCCACCGACCAGTACGGGCGGTTGCTCGTCTACCTCTGGCAGGCCGACGGGACCCTCGTCAATGCGGCCCTCGCCCGTGCTGGGCACGCCATCGCCGCTTCGTTCCCGCCGAACACGACCCGCCAGGGCGTGATCGACGCCGCCGGCACCGAGGCCGAGGACGCCGGCGCCGGGCTCTGGTCGGCCTGCGCCTCGACCGAGGCGGCCGCCATCGTCCTCGACGGGCTGTCCGCCGACCCGCCGGGCCCCGACACCGAGGCCCTCACCGAGGAGTGGGTGGCCTTCACCAATCCCGGTGACGCCGCCGTCGACCTCTCCGGCTGGGTCCTCCGGGACGCCTCGACCGTGAACCGGTACCGATTCCCCCCCGGCACGGTCCTGGAGCCCGGGGCCCGCCTCCGGGTCCGGACCGGGTGCGGCACCGACACGGCGGGCGAGCTCCATTGGTGTGCCCCGGGGCCGGTGTGGAACAACGCCGGCGACGAGGTCATCGTCCTCGACGAGGCAGGGCGCACGGTGCTCGCAACCTCCTACTCCGGCTGATGCTGGTCGAGCCCATCGCCGAGCGCCTCGCCCGATGGCGGGCCGACCTCGCCGCCGGGCGCGGCGACCGGGTGGCGGCCGAGGCGGAGGCAGTGCTCGCCACCATCGCCCATGACGCCGAGTCGGTGGTGACGGCCCTCGCGGCCGGCCGGCCGGATGCCGCCACGGTGCTGGCCCGCCTCGCCGGGCTCGCCGACGACGACGCCGGGCTGGACGCCGTGGTCGAACGCCTCGTCTCGGCCGACTCCATCGGGGTCCTGTCCGACGGCCCCCGGACCATCTCCGTGCTCGAGGCGCTGGCCCGACGCACCGACGAGATCGTCCCCCTCGTCACCGATCGACCGTCCGTTGCCCGGGGACTGCTCGCCGTGGGCGCCCATGCCGTGGTCGACGATCCGGCGGCGGCCGACCGGCTCCTGCTGCCGGCCGTCGCCGTGCACGAGACCCGGGTGTGGTCGTCCAGTCGCATCCTCGACGCCGCCGACCGAGCCACCGCCGCCGACGCCACGGCCGTCCTCGTCCACGTCCGACCCCTCGCCCACCTCGACGCCGAGGCCCGTCTCCGGTTCCGGCCGCCACCCTGGGTCACCGACCGCGCCGACGAGCGGTGGACGGTCCCGTGGCGGCCGACCGTCGGCTGAGCGGGGACCGGTACGCTGGCGCCACCCGCCGAGGAGCCACCGACGATGTCACGCATCTCCCACCGGATCGGAGCGATCGCCCCCTCCGCCACCCTCACCATCACCTCGAAGGCCAAGGCGCTGCGCGCCGCCGGGGAACCGGTCATCGGCTTCGGGGCCGGTGAGCCCGACTTCCCGTCTCCCGCCCACGTCGTCGAGGCCGCCATCGCCGCCGCCCGCGAGCCGCGCATGCACCGCTACTCCCCCGCCGCCGGGCTCCCCGAGCTGCGCGAGGCCGTCGCGACAACCACCTCGGAGGTGAGGGGGGTGCGCTTCGACGCCTCCCAGGTCGTCGTCACCAACGGCGGGAAGCAGGCCGTGTACTCCACCTTCGCCACCCTCTTCGACCCCGGGGACGAGGTGTTGCTGCCGACCCCGTACTGGGTGACCTACCCCGAGGCCATCCGCCTCGCCGGGGGCACCACCGTGGAGGTGCCCACCACCGACGCCACCGGTTTCAAGGTGACGCCCGAGATGCTGGAGGCGGCTGCGACGCCGGCGACGAAGGCGCTCATCTTCGTCTCGCCCTCGAACCCGACCGGGGCGGTGTACACGGCCGACGAGGTCGAGGCCGTCGCCCGCTGGGCGCTCGAGCGGGGGATCTGGGTGGTCTCCGACGAGATCTACGACCACCTCACGTACGGCGAGTCGACGTTCACGAGTCCCGCCTCGGTCGTGCCCGAGCTCGCCGAGCGCCTCGTCATCGTGAACGGCGTCGCCAAGACCTACGCCATGACCGGCTGGCGGGTCGGGTGGATCGTCGGACCGGCCGACGTGGCCACCGCGGCGGCCAACCTGCAGTCGCACCTCGCCTCCAACGTCGCCAACGTCAGCCAGGCGGCCGCCCTCGCAGCCCTGACCGGTCCCCAGGACGCGGTCGCCGCCATGCGCGTCGCCTTCGACCGCCGTCGCCAGGCGATGCTCGCCGGGCTCGCCGCCATCGACGGCGTCGACACGGTGGAGCCACATGGGGCGTTCTACGCCTTCCCGAACCTGGCCGGCGTGCTCGGCAGGCCGGTCGGCGGCGAGCCGGTGACGACCACGCTCGAGCTCGCCGACCGGCTCCTCGAGTTGGCCAAGGTCGCCATCGTCCCCGGCGAGGCGTTCGGCGCACCCGGGTACGCCCGGTTGTCCTACGCCCTCGCCGACGACGACCTCGCCGAGGGGTTGGGGCGGATCGCCGACGCCCTCGCCTGATCGGGGCCCCGACCCCCCAGACCTACACTCGCCCGGGTGACAGCCGCCGACGTCTCCGCCGCCATGCTGCTCGTCGGCCCGCGCCATTTCACGCCCACGAGCCTGCGGGTCCCCGAGGTCGAATACGGGGGCTGGCTGCGGATCGAGGCCACCGGCATCTCCGGGGTCGAGGTCCAGGCCTGGAAGGGCACGTCCCGGCTCGTCAAGTACCCCCTCGTACCCGGTCACGAGGTCGTCGGCCGCATCGTGGCGGACCCGACGGGGGCCTTCGGACTGGAGGTCGGGTCCCGCGTCGTGGTCGAGTCGAACATCCGCTGCGGCACGTGCCACCGGTGCCGGTCCGGTCTGTCGTCGTGCTCGGGCCGTCGGCCCACGAACGCCTACGGGCAGGTGCCCTCCACGGAACCGCCGGGCTTGTGGGGCGGGCTCGCCGAGTACCTGTACCTGGACCCGTCGGCCCGCCTCCACCCGGTGGACGACCGAGTCCCCGGAGCGGTGGCGGCCTTCGCCCATGCATTGGCGGCCGGGTTCACCTGGGCAGTCGAGACGCCGTCGCTGCGTCCGGGTGAGTCGGTGCTGGTGCTGGGCCCGGGGCCGAGGGGGCTGGCCTCCCTCGTCGCCGCCCGGGCCGCGGGAGCCGGGTGGGTCGGCGTCTCCGGGCTCGGCCACGACACCGATCGACTGCGCCTCGCCACGGACCTCGGTGCCGACCTCGTCGTCGACGTCAGCACCGATGACCTCGCCTCCTCGGTGGCCGACAGCCTCGGGACCCGACCCGACGTCGTCGTCGACGTGACGTCGAACGACTCGGAGGTGGTGCTCACCGCGCTCGACCTCGTCCGCCCCGGCGGGACGGTGGTGCTCGCATCCACCAAGGGCACCAATGCCATCGCCCAGCTCTTCTCCGACATCATCGTGCTGAAGGAGTTGCGGCTCCAGGGGGCGTTCGGCGCCTCGTCGACGGCCTACCACTGGGCCACCCGCCAGATCGGCACCGACGACCGCCTCGACCGCATGGTGAGCCACGAATTCCCCCTCGACGAGGCCGATCGCGCCATCCAGGCGACCGCCGGCCTGCTCGGCCACGACCAGCTCATCTCGGTGGCGGTGACGCCCTGAGCCAGGAGCACCCGACGCCGGTGGAGGTCTGGCGTCCCCCGCGGTCGTCGACGGTCGGCTGGGTGCTCTACGACCTCGCCAACACGATCTTCACGCTCGTCGGCGGCCTCTACTTCGCCACCTACCTCACGACCAACGGCGCCCCCGACGCCTACCTCTCGGCCGCCAACGTGGTGGCCATGTCGGTCGTCATCGTGCTCGGCCCGTGGATCGGCGCCGTCACCGACCACCGCGGCCGCCGCCTCCCGGTCCTCGTCTGGGGGACGTTGGTGACGGTCGGTGCCACCGCCCTGCTCGGGACGGTGGGGCTGGTGCCGTCACTCGCCTTCTTCGCCATCGCCCTCATCGGCTTCAACCTCGCCGGTGTCGTCTACGACGCGCTGCTGCCGGACGTCGCCGCCCCCGGGGACATCGGCCGGGTCTCGGGGATCGGGGTCGGCGTGGGCTACATCGGTTCGTTCATCGCGATCGGCATCGGGGCGGTGGTCGACGCCCTCGGGTGGGCGCCGACGGCGGTCTTCCCGATCATCGCCGCCGCCTTCCTCGTCTTCGCGATCCCCACCTTCCTGCTCGTACGCGAACCACCCCGACCCGCACGGCCCGGGCCGCCCCCCACCCTGCGACGGGCGGTTCGCCACCTCTTCGAGGCCTGGGGCCGCGCCCGGCGGGTCCCCGGCGTGGCCCGCTTCCTGGTCGGCCGCTTCCTGTACACCGATGCCATCAACACCCTCACCGGCGGGTTCCTCGCGATCTTCGCCATCCAGGAGCTCGGGTACACGGATGCCGAGGTTCGGGCCCTGCTGGCGACGTCCATCGTCACCTCGATCGGCGGGGGGTTGGTGGCGTCGCGCCTCGTCGACCGGGTCGGTCCCCGTCGATACCTCCATGCGATGCTGTACCTGTGGATGGTGGCGATGGCCTTCGGCATCGCCATCGCCGTGACCGGCTGGACCGCTCCGGCCTGCCTCCCCGGCACCGACGCCTGCATGCGCCTCGAGGCGCTGCTGTTGGGGATGGCCGGCGGCGTGGCGCTCGCCGGTGTGTGGGCGTCCGACCGCCCCTACATGGCGGCGCTGTCCCCCATCGAGTCCTACGGCGAGTTCTACGGTCTCTACGGGACGGTCGGGCGGTTCGCCACCCTGTTCGGGCCGGCGCTGTGGGCGATCATCGTCGACGGGCTCGACCTGCCCAGGACGGTGGCACTGGGGAGCCTCATCGTGGCGCTCGTCGCCTCGCGGCTGGTGCTCCAGAAGGTCCCGCAGGTCGCGAACGCATGAGCACGGTCGTCCTCGCCAACCCCTCGTCGTCGGGCTTCACCGGGGCGGCGCTGCGAGCGGTGCTCGCCGAGTTGGGCCCCGACGCCACGGCCGAGTGGCCGGAGTCGGCGAGGGCGACCGCCGAGGTGGCGGCGTCGGTGCCCGAGGGCTCGACGGTGGTCGCCATGGGCGGCGACGGGATGGTCCACCACGTCGTCCGGGGACTGCGGGGACGCGACGTGGTGCTGGGCATCGTGCCGGTGGGCACGACCAACGTGGTGGCGAGGCTGCTCGGCATCCCCCGCGACCCGGCTCGGGCGGCCCGGGTGGTGGCCGACGGCGAGATCCGACGCGAGCCGCTCGGCGTCGCCCGCTGGACCAGGGCCGACGGCGTCGTCGAGGAGGCGGGCGCCCTGTTCTCCATCGGCGTCGGGTGGGACGCCGAGGTGGTGGCCGCCGCCGAACAGGAGCCGTACCGGAAGGCGTCGGGCGGGGTGCGGCTGTACGCCCGGTCGACGGTCCTCCAACTCCGGCGGGAGGTCGGACGCCTGCCCGACCTGACCGTCGCCACCGACCCCCCATCGGCCGCCGACGGGCGAGGGATCGCCGTCCAGGCCCAACTGCGTGATGCCTACACGTACGCCGGGCCGGCGTCGATCCGCCTGGGGCCGGCGGCACCGGGTCGGCTGGTCGTGGCGACGTGGCGCCGCCTGCGGGCGGCGGCGGTGGTCCCACTACTGGTCGCCGCCGGCCGAACCGGCGGGATCGTCGACCACCCCGACGTCGGCGTCGGCACGGTCGACGGCTTCACCATGACGGCGGACCACGCCGTGCGCCTGCAGGTCGACGGCGAGCCGCTCGGTCCGATCACGGGGCTGGAGGTCCGGATGGACCCGGCCGGGCTGGCGGTGGCAGCACCGAGCGTCGAGGACGCCTGACGGGACCCCCGGACGCGGAAGTGGCTCCGGTAAGGGGGGAACCGGAGCCACTTCCCGTTGCGGGACAGGAACGCCGTTTGGGTGCGATGTGATGCCAGGGAGCTCGTCTCGCCGGCGTTCCAGAACCGAGTATGCCCACAGGCTCGTATCGGTGTCAAGACTCCGGGGGGGATGCCGGGTCGAGCGCCGACGCCAGCTCCGTGGCGAGACCGCCGATCGTCGCCGCCCGGGCGCACCGGTGGCGCTGGGCCACCACGTCGGGGTGTTGGAGCGCCGCATCGAGCACCGACCGGGCCTCGCCGGCCACGCCGTCGGCGGCGGCGGTGCCGGCCGCCGTGCCCACCCTCCACAGCCACCCCGCTCCGA
Organism: uncultured Acidimicrobiia bacterium; assembly: GCA_964614585.1. GTDB lineage: Bacteria > Actinomycetota > Acidimicrobiia > Spongiisociales > JAENVV01 > JAHEFX01. The sequence goes on from CAZTLW010000007.1 coordinate 19,762, forward strand.
CCGCCCCGAGCATGACACCGACCGCGCCGCCCGCCCACCACCACGGTGGGCCGAGCACCACACCCGTGACCACCACGGCCACCGCAACGACGGCGACGAGCCACCGAATGGTCGCCCACGCCCGCCGGGGACGAACCACCGCCGACGACGACAGCACGTCGGCCGACTCCACCGCGGTGCGCAGGCGCTCGGCGGCAACACCCCATTGGTCGAGCGGTCCCACCAACAGTGGGGCGGTCGGGTCCCAGTCCTCGGGCGTGGCGAGGTCGGGATGGGCGACTCGATCGTTCTCGTCGACCGGCCGACGACCAACCAAGGCGAGCCGCCGCCCCTCCGCCACCAGCCGGTCGGCCACGGGCGCCACGACGGCCTGGATCGCCGACGACGCCGCCTCCTCCACCGCCGTCCAGGCCTCGTCGGGCGCCGGTTCGGGCACCGGACCGACCTCGTCCAGCAGTCGCGTGGCCGCCTCCCGGGTGGTGTGGAGGACCGGCAGCGGCCCCACCGGCGCCAACACCGCCCGCACGGCATCGACGCCGGCGACCGGGCCGTGGGGAGGGAGCGCGACCGCCAGCACCTGCCGACCCTCCACGAGTCGCCGAAGGTCGTCGAGCACCGCGAGCCGATCGGGCCCCGACAGGCGGTCGACGTGGCCGCACACCACGATCGAGGGAATGTCGGCGTGGGCCGCCATGGCGTCGTGCACCGAGGCGTCGGCGTACTTCTCGGGATCGACGACCCAGATGGCGACGTCGGCAACGCCGAGCACCGCCCGGGCGAGCTCCCGATGACCAACCACCACCGAGTCGAAGTCGGGGAGGTCCACGAGCACGAACCCCTCGTGGTCGCCCCGCTCCTGACGAACCACCCCGAGCGCCTCCAGTCGGGGCACCCGTCCGTAGCCATCGGTGGGCAGGACCGCCACCGCCTCATCCGTCGTGGGCCGGAGGGCGCCAACGTCGGTGACGACCCGGCCCGCCAAGGCGTTCACGAGCGACGACTTGCCCGAGCCGGTCCCCCCGGCGACCACCACCACCGGGAGTCCCGAAGGAGCCGGGAGCGGCGGTACCTCGACCCCGAGCGCCTCCCCGAGCCGGGCGACGAGCGGTCCAACCCCGCTCATCCGACCGCTAGCCGCGGGTCGACCGCCCGGCGGGCTGCCCCGATGGCCTCGATGACCCCCTCGGGCACCGTCACGACCATGGCCATCGGCGCCGCCACCACCAGACCGGCGAGGTGGGCGAGGAATGCCTCGACGCCACCACGTCCCGTGTCGGCGGTGGGTCCCGTGCCGGTGGTGGCCAACAGGAGCCGTGTCACGTCGGCGGGGCCCTCGGCTCCGGCGGCCTCGGCCGCCGTCCGGACCTGGTCGGCGCGTCGAGTCGGGTCACCGCCGAACCGCTGCTCGAGGTCGGCGGCGACGCCGGCGACGAGTCGGTCCGCCGCCGCCGCCAGCACAGCTTCGTCGGGGTCGGGGCCCAACCGCAGCCGGACGGTGCCGTGGGTGGCGGCACCGGGCGGGCCGGCCAGGAACTCCTCGGTGACCGTGTGTCGCTCGGCCACTGCCGCCGCCGCCGTTCGCCGACCCGACCGCCGCCAGTCGGCCACCAGTTGGTCGACGTGGTCGACGAAGCCGGCCGCCGCCTCGATCGCGTCGGCGGCCGCCCCGTGTCGGGCCAACTCGGCCACCTCATCGGCATCGTCGCGCCCCACCTCGGCGAGCACGTCCACCAGTTCGGCGACGTCGCCGGGCCGGACGCCGATCCCGGGCCGCTCTCGGAGCCTGAGCACCTCGTCGGGTTCGATGACCACGTCGTCGAGGGCCGCGCGAGCACAGAGGTGGCCCACCTGCAACCGGCCCTCCCGGTCGTCACGGACCCGATTGAGCACCGGCATGGCGGGGATCCCGAGGTGGTGGATCCGCCGGACGACGTCCCAGGGGACGGCGTCGGCGTAGCGGGCGGGGGTCGTGATGGGCACGACCAGGTCGGCAACGCCCACGAGCGCTGCCACCGCCACGGCATGGTCGGTCACCAGCGAGTCGGGATCGGGCGCATCGACGAACGTCAGCCGATCGAGGATCGGGGCCTCGCCGGGGACGACGGAGACGTCGTCCACACCGGGGAGACCGTGGTGGCGGTACCGACGCGCTCGATCGGCACGGGTCCAGACCACGGGTCGGCTCGTCGTGGGCCGAAGGACACCCGGACGGGAGACCTCCCGCCCGGCGATGGCGTTCAGGACGCTCGAGGTGCCCGACCCGGTGGGTCCCACGAGCACCACGAGGAGGTCGTCGACCGGGGCCTCCAGCCGGGCCGCCGCCGCCCCGAGACCGGCTGCCACCTCCACCTGCCGCTCGGTGAGCGGTTCGGGGAGGCCCTCGATGCGGCGGACGAGGTCGGCGAGCCGGTGAACGGCGGCGGCGGCCTCGACGCCGGCGGGGTGGCGGTCGTCGATGGACATCGGCGGCGATTGTGGCACAGCGGACCGGGGCCCCGCAGTCGGGAGTCACGCCGTACAGGTGGGCCGACCCTACGATGTCGAACGGCACCGGGGGAGCCAGCCCTCGGCGTACCAAGCACCCGCCGCGCCCGCCTCCCACCACCACATGGATCCCCGCACCCTCCGACTCGCCGCCATCCCCATCGGGCTCCTCGTGGCCCTGGGGGCGTTCTACGCCCTCAATCGCAGCCTGACCAGTGACGTGATCGGCCGCAACGTCACGATCTCGGGTGTCGAGGTGGCCGGTCTCACCCCCGAGGAGGCGGCCACGGAGTTGACGATCCACGGCGACCTCCTGTCGGGGATCCAGATCCCGCTCGTGGCGGGCGGCGAGGTGGGCGAGGTGTCGCCGCTCTCGATCGGTTTCGAGCCCGACGTCGAGTCGGCGGTGGAGACGGCATTCGCCGTCGGCCGTTCCGAGGGGTTCTTCGGCGATCTCGGGTCGTGGTTCAGCCGGCTCGGATCGATCGAGGACGTGCCGCTGCCCGTGGACGTCGATCCAGTCGCCTTCGAAGGTGGCATGACGCTCATCGACGAGCAACTCATCGGCGACCCGCCCTTCCCCGGCGACGTGGAGCTCGTCGACGGGGAGCCCACCGGCCGGTACCCGAGGGCGGGCACCATGGTCGATCGCGGGGCCGCCGAGCCGCTGCTCGTCGAGGCCTACCTCGCCACGAGCCGGGCGCCCGTCGACCTGCCCACGGTCGACGCCACGCCGGCGATCACCGATGCCGACGTCGATGCCGCCGCCGACGAGGCCCGTCGTCTGCTGGCCGGACCGATCACACTGACCAGCGAGCAGGACGATCGGACCCTCACCTTCGACGTCGAGGACCTCGCGGCGGCCTTCGCCGTGCGGGTCGACGCAGAGGCCGGGGAGATGGTGGTGGACCTCTCCGACGACGCGCTGACGGCGAAGATCGATCCACTCATCGAGGAGTTGAGCACGCCGCCCGTCAACGCCGAACTCGTCTTCAACCGGGACGCGCTCACGGCCTCCGTCCAGCCCGGCCGCAACGGCACCCGCATCGACACCGACCTCGTCGAGGCCGAACTGCTCGCCGCCGCCGACACCCCGGAGCGCCGCGGCATCCTCCCGCTCGAGGTCTCGGCCGAGCCGGACGTGACGACCGAGTACCTCGAGGGGCTCGGCATCACCCACCTCGTGTCACGATTCACGACGTATCACGCGTGCTGTGAGAACCGGGTGGTGAACATCCAACTCATCGCCGATGCCGCCGACGAGATCATCGTCCCGCCGGGCGGGACCTTCGACCTCAATGCCATCGCCGGCCGCCGCACCGAGGAGAAGGGCTACCTGCCCGCCGGCGGCATCCTCGGCGGCGAGATCGACAACGAGATCATCGGCGGCGGGGTGAGCCAGTTCACGACGACGCTCTACAACGCCGTGTTCTGGGGCGGCTACCAGGACGTCGACCACAAGCCCCACTCGTACTACTTCTCCCGCTACCCGATGGGGATCGAGGCCACGCTCGACTACGTCTCGGTGCCGCTCGTGTGGCGGAACAACGACACCGAGGGCGCCTACGTCAACACGTACTACACCGACACGTCGATCACCGTCGAGATCTGGGGCAACAACGACGGCCGGGCCACCGCCGGCCACCAGCGTGATGGCCGCCTCTCGACCTGGACCCTGATCGAGGGCGGCGACGACGCCAAGATCGTCACCGCCGAGATCTCCGAGCCCTACGACGTCACCGAGCCGTCCGAGGAGTTGATCGCCAACCCCGAGATCACCCCCGGAGAACGCCGTCGGGCCGAGTCGGGCATCACCGGCTTCACGGTCGACATCACCCGCCGCATCGAGCATCGGGGCGAGACGACCACCCAGACCTGGCGGTGGCGCTACCTCGCCAAACCGGTCCGATACGAGGTGCACCCCTGCGACATCCCGGGTGGACCCGCCTGTCCGGCCCCCACGACGACGACCACCACGCCGCCGACGACCACGACCAGCGAGCCGCCCCCGAGCACCGACACGGCCCCACCGGACACGGCCCCGCCGACCACCGAAGCGCCCCCGCCGACCGACGGCGGTTAGCTCTCGGTACTCAGTACTGGTTCACCGATTCTCATCCCAGTGGATGAAGAACTCCTCGATCGCGGTGCCGACCGCATCGGTGTCGGTCCAGCCCCCCGAGCGGCCGACGATCACCTGGTTGGACTGCACGAAGACCGAGGCGATCGCCGGGTCGAGCTCGAACAGGCGCTCGGCGAGCCGCGCCGAGAAGGTGATCCCGGCGGCGGCGGCCTCCCGGGAGCCGAAGGACTCACCGTCCTGGCCGCTGATGGTGCGGTCGGTGTCGAAGAGGGCCACGTCGCCCACGACGGCACTCTTGCGAAGCACGATGCGCTGGCCCACGAGGCCTCCTGATCGGGTGCGGGGATCCTACTCGTGCCCGCTCAGCTGGCTGCCATGGCGGCGGGCGCGCTCGCCGATGACGTGGAGCTTGAGCAGATTGGTCGATGCCTGCACGTTGGGCGGGATGCCCGCCACCATCACGACCACCTCGTCGCGGTCGGCCAGGCCCTCCTTCTCGATCGCCTTCTCCGCTGCCGCGATCATGAGGTCGGTCGTCTCGCGTCGGTCGAACCGCCTCGGCAGGACCCCGCGGTAGAGCGCCATCCTCCGGTACACCTCGGGGACGGGGGTGAACCCCACGATCCGGGCGTCCGGTCGGTACTTCGACAGCAGCAGGGCCGTGGTCCCCGACTCGGTGAAGGCCACGATCGTCTCGAGGCCCATGTCCGTCGCGACCTCGACGGCCGCCCGGGCCGTCGCCGAGGCGAAGCCCCCACCGGTGTCGAAGTAGGCGATGCTCTCGTGGGCGGTCGACCGGTCGGTCTCGAGACAGATCCGGGCCATGGTCGAGACCACCCGCTCCGGGTAGTCGCCGACCGCCGTCTCCCCCGACAGCATGACCGCGTCGGTGCCGGAGGTGATGGCATTCGCCACGTCCGTCACCTCGGCGCGGGTGGGCCGGGGCGATCGCGTCATCGACTCGAGCATCTCCGTCGCGGTGATCGAGAGCCTCCCGGCCCGATTGGTCCGGGCGATGATGTCCTTTTGGACCACCGGGATCGACTCGAGTGGCAGTTGGACGCCGAGGTCGCCTCTGGCGACCATCGCCCCGTCGGCCACCTCGAGGATGTCGTCGAGGTTCTCGACGGCGGCGGCCAGCTCGATCTTGGCGATCACGGGCACCCCGCCCGCCAGGTCCTTCACGCGCCGCACGTCGTCGCCGGTTCGGACGAACGAGGCGGCGACGTAGTCGAAGCCGAGCTCCCGCCCGAAGGCGAGATCGACCTCGTCCTTGGGGGTGATCGACGGCACCTGCAGGTGGCTGTCGGGGAAGGCGGCGCCCTTGCGGTCGCCCAGTCGACCCCCGATCTCGACCCGGCAGAGGAGCCGGTCGTCGCGAACCCCTTCGACCCGGAACAGGACGAGCCCGTCGGCGAGGGCGACCCGCTCGCCGACGGCGACGTCCTCGAGCAGGTGGGGGTACACCACCGGCACGACCCCCGGCGGGGCCGACTCGTCGGCGACCACCTCGACGACGTCGCCGTCGGCGACGTCGAGGAACCCGCCGGGGAACACGCCGAGGCGGATCTTCGGGCCCTGGATGTCCTGGAGGACGGCCACCGGCATCCCCGACTCGGTCGCAGCCCGCCGCACGCGCTCGTGCTGGGCGCGGTGGACGTCGTGATCGCCGTGGGAGAAGTTGATGCGGAACACGTCGGTCCCCGCGCCGACGAGGTTGTCGATCACCCCCTGGTCGGATGACGAGGGACCCAGGGTCGCGATGATCTTCGTGCGCCGCTCCATCGAGTCGTCAGCGTAGCCCCGGCCGGGTGTCGTCGACCGATACCCTCCCACCATGGCGACGGTGCGGGTCGGGGTGTCGGGCTGGTCCTTCGACGAGTGGAAGAACACGTTCTACGCCGGCGTCCGGCGGGCGGACTGGCTCGCCCACTACGCCGCCACGTTCCCGACCGTGGAGGTCAACTACACCTTCCGTCGCACGATGTCGACGACGACTGCCGAGACGTGGGCCGGGACCGTGCCCGCCGGCTTCCGCTTCGCCGTCAAGGCCCACCAGCGGATCACCCACACCGACCGGCTGCGGCACCCGGGCGATACCCTCCCCCACTTCCTCGGCTCGCTCGGACCGCTGCGATCGAGGCTGGGACCGGTGCTGTTCCAACTGCCGCCCCACCTGCCCCGCGACGACGAGCGCCTCGATCGCTTCCTCGCCGCCCTCCCCGACGACGTCGTGGCCGTGTTCGAGTTCCGCCACGACTCGTGGCTCGACGACGACGTGTACGCAGCCCTCGCCGGCGCCGGGGCCGGGCTCGTGCTGTCGGAGACCGACGACGAAGCGGTACCCGATGTCGTCACCTCACCCGTCGTGTACCTGCGCCTCCGGCGGTCGGACTACACGGACGCCGACCTGGCGGCGTGGGCGGACCGCATCCGGGCCTTCGAGGCCGACGAGGTGTGGGCCTTCCTCAAGCACGAGGAGCGATCACCCGACCTCGCCCTCGCCCTCATCGGCCACCTCGGGTGAGACGAACGGGTTCGACCGGTACGACGCCGCCAACTCCGCCCAGCGCTCCCGGGCCGTCGCCGGGTGGGACCGCCGGTACTCGAGCCGCTGGCGGACCTGGGGCCACACCCGCACGAGGTAGATGGCGTTGGCCGCCACCGCGAACCCGACGAACGCCGGGTCCGCCCTTCGGGCACCCCACGGGACGAGGAACGCGGGCCACAGGAGCCCGTGGACGACCGCATCGCCCACCAGCCACGAACCGACATGGCCCATCGCCACCGCGGCCGGGAGCGATCGGGGGTCCAACACGAGCGAGGCGCCGATGATCGGGGACTGACCGAACGCCCCGTCGAACCGATGGAAGACCGGGAAGGCATGGCCCACCACCGCCGCCGCGCCGGCCACCGCGCCCGCCGGGCGACCGAGCCCGGCCGTCGTCATCCCGACGGCCACGGCACCCTTGGCCATGTCCCCGAGCGTCGCCAGTCCGCCGGCACGGGCACCGGCCCGCCGCCCCACCGCCCCGGGTGACACCCGCCCGACCCGGTAGGCGAAGCCCGGGCCCGCCTCGATCTCGGTGGCGGCGACGTCCTCGCCCGGCAGCACGCGCGCGGCCACGATCCGCGCGAACGACACCGAGCCGAGCAGGTACCCGACCACGGCCGCCAGGGCGAGGCGGATCATGCGACCACCGTCACGGTGCCCTCGTAGCCGTCGACGACGACGTCCGTGCCATCGGCGAGGTCACACGCCCCCTCGGCCGAGACGACGCACGGGATGCCGAACTCACGGGCGACGATCGAGGAGTGGCTCAGCATGCCGCCGGCCTCGGCCACGATCGCGCCGGCCCGGGCGAACAGGGGCGTCCATGACACGTCCGAGTGCGGCACCACGACCACCGCACCGTCGGGGACCTCGGGCGCATCGGCGGGGTCGCGCACCACTCGGACGGCACCCCGACGCCGACCCCGCGAGGATCCGACCCCACGGAGTTCGGTCAGCCCGTCGGCGACCGGAATGGGTACGAACTCGTCGCCGACGATGAGCTCGGGGACCCGGAAGCCCTCGGCGGCCGCCATCTCGGCCGCCCGGGCCTCGACCGCGCCCGCGGGGACCGCCGCTCCTGCGAGGGCGGCGAGCACCTCGTCCACCTCGAGGAACCTGACCTCGTCGGCAGCGACGAGCTCACCCCGCGCCGCCAACCGACGCCCTGCCTCCCACAGGAGTGGCCGGAGGTCCATGTAGATCGTGGTGTAGGTCTGGCTGACGTCCTCCCGCAACACCTGCATCCGGCCCGCCCGCTCGACCCGGGAGCGAGCCCGCCGACCGGCCTCGGGGGCGACGTCGGCCAACGGCCGGGCCCGGCGCTCGGTCGGCGGCGTCGCGGCCAGCCGGAGCACGCGGCCGGGGGACTCCCGCCAGGGGGTCGCGGTCAGGTCGGTGGTGCGATCGGACAGCGCCCCGAATCGCTCGAGGTATCCGACGAGTGCCGCCTGCACCGGCCCGCCGTCGGGGTGGGCGGCGAGGCCATCGGCATCGCCTGCCGCCGCCAGGGACCGCACGTCGTCGGGGGCCGTGGCCAATGCCCGGCGCAGCTCGTCGAGCGCCCGGTCCGGATCGTGCACACCGGCCTCGGCCACCCCGGCGGTGGGATCGACCGCGTCCGGATCGACACCGGCGGCCTCGAGGGCGGCACGGGCCCGGTTCGAGGCGACCGACGCCAGCAGCGGGATGACGATGTTGGCGAAGGCCGCCCGCTCGGCCCGGTCCATCGCCCGCTCGATGGCGTCGGCGAGCTCGGCGTCGGACCGCTCGGCGTCCACCGGGTCGGCACCCGCCTCGTCGGCGACGCCGGCGAGCTCGCCCAGCACCCGACGCGGGTACCGAAGCAGCGAGACCGCGACGGCCGTCAGGCGCGGCACCGAACGCAGCCCGGCACCGACCCCCGGTCGCATCGGGGGCTTCTCCGGCCCGTCCTCGAGTCCCAGCAGTTGCTCGAGCGAGTCGTGCGGCATGCCGACCGCCTCGAACACGGCACCGAGGGCCGTCATGTTGAAGTAGGCGCGGCCCCCGAAGCGGCGGGCGAGTTGGTGGGCGTCGAGGCCCGTGGCACCGACCGCCCGGTCGAGGAGGGCGATCCAGGCCCGGTTCACGACGGGCACGTTCACCGACCAGGTGAGCGGGTGGATGATGCCGGGCAGCACCTCCTTGGCGATCCGACGCGAATAGACGGTGATGCCGTCGAGGCCGGTGATGGGCCGGACCTGCAACCACCACAACTCCTCTCCGTCCCACGCCCACTCCACGTCGACCGGCCCGCCGAAGTCGTCGGCGATGGCGGCGGTGGTCCGGGCGACACGCTCGGCGAGGGTGTCGTCGCCGTCGGGGGGACGCGCCGTGAACGCCCCCCAGCGGAAGACCCAGCGATCGGGGACGACCCGGCCCTCGACGAGTGCGTCCCCCAACCCCGCCACGGCCTCGACGACGACCTCGTCGAGGCCGGTGGTCGGATTGCGGGAGAAGGCCACCCCCGACACCACCGCCGGGACGAGTTCCTGGACGATCGCTGCCACCGGCACCTCGTCGTCCCGGTCGCCCCGATAGGCGTCGATCCGATCGGAGCGGCCGGAGGCGGCGACGAGGGCGACCGCCTCGGCGATCGCCCCGGCCTCGCCGGGCACGTCGAGGACGGTGGCGAACTGCCCGGCGAACGAACGGTCGTCGGCATCCTCGACGGGGCTCGACGACCGCACGGCGTAGCGGCGGTCGGGTCGCACGAAACCGAGGACGTCCTCGGGAACCGTCTCGGCCCCGACGGGCACCACCATGAAGGGCGGCACCGGACGGTCGCGCTCGACCAACCACTGCAGCAGGGCGGCCTTGCGGCCGATCACGGACGGGTCACGCACGTCGGTCATGGTTGGGCCACCCAGTGTGGCCGGGGGACGGCGGCTACGCCACCATGGCCACGTAGGGTCGGCACCATGCGCATCGGAGCCTTCGTCCCCCAGGGCTGGCGACTCGACCTCGCCGGCATCGACCCCACCGACCACTGGCCGACCATGACCAAGGTGGCCTCGGCCATCGAGGCGGCCGGCTACGAGTCGCTGTGGGTGTACGACCACTTCCACACGGTCCCCGCCCCCACCCAGGAGGTGACCTACGAGGCGTGGACGCTCATGAGCGCCCTCGCCGTCGCCACCGACACCGTGCGACTGGGCCAGATGTGCACCTGCAACTCGTACCGACCCCCCGCCTACCTCGCCAAGGTGGCGGCGTCCATCGACGTCATCTCCGGGGGTCGGCTGGAGATGGGGATCGGCGCCGGCTGGTACGAGCACGAGTACCTCGGCTATGGGTACGAGTTCCCCAAGCCGTCGGTGCGCATCGGCCAACTGCGCGAGGGCGTCGAGATCATGCAGCGGATGTGGACCGAGGACGAGGTCCACCTCGAGGGGCGGTACTGGCACCTCCAGGGGGCGATCTGCCAACCGAAGCCGGTCCAGGAGCCCCACATCCCCTTCTGGATCGCCGGCGGCGGCGAGCAACTCACGCTGAACGTCGCCGCCCGCTACGCCGCCTACACCAACTTCGGCGGGTCGGTGGAGGAGTTCGTCCACAAGAGCGAGGTGCTCGCCGGCCACTGCGCCGACGTCGGCACCGACTACGACGCCATCGTCCGGTCGACCAACTTCAACGTGATCTGCGCGACGACGGAGGCGGAGGTCGCCGACCGACTCGATTGGCTCGAGGACCACGTCGCCCGGTACGTCGACGCCGACCGCGCGGCCCGGGCGCGGCGACTCTTCGAAGGGATGGCAGGCACCCCGGACCAGCTCGTCGAACGGTTCCGGCCGTGGGTGGAGGCGGGGATGGCGTACGCCATCAGCTACTTCCCCGAGGCGGCGTGGGACACGACCGGCCTCGAGCTGTTCGCCCGAGAGGTGGCGCCGGCGTTCGACTGATCAGCCGGAACCCCCGCCGACCGGTGGGTGACTCCGGGCGGCGACGAGGTCGGCCGGGGTGTCTAGGTCGAGGGCCAGGCCCCGACGGACCAGTACCGCCGCCTCCGGCAACTCCCGCAGGTGTCGCTGGAACGAGCCCTCCCCGTAGGCGAACGGGAACGATCCGGTCGCGGCGATGAGGGAGGTGCCGCCGTCGGATGACGGCGCGATCGCCGCCCCCACCTCCTCGGCGACGGCCAGGGCAGCGGCCAGATCGCTCCGTGTCAGCAGCGGGAGGTCGGCATGCACCACCGCCCATGGTCGCCCATCGGCCGCCGCCACCACGGCGGCGGCGGCGCCGTCCAACCCCCCGGGGTCCTCATCGATCACGGTCACGCCGATGGCCTGCGCCCAGGCCACGACACCGGCGTCGCCGGTGACGACCAGCACGGAGTCGCCGCCGACCACGGCCCGGGCCACGTCGACCGTGCGCCCCGCCACCCGCCGTCCGAGGGCCGATCGGGCGGCGGCATCGAGCACCCCCGCCAGCCGCGCCTTGGCCAGGCCGAAGCCCTTGACCGGGATGCCGACGAGCCTCATTGGCCCTCGATGACCTCGCCGCGAAGGATCGCCTCCCAGTCCGACGAGCCGCCGGGGATCGAGTCGTCCCACTCGGCGAGCTGGATGACCGCCCCATGGGCCGTGGCGGGGTGCAGGAACGCCTCGGCCCAGTTCGGGGCCGGTCGGGCGTGGCCGACGACCCGACGGCCTGCCGCCTCGCAGCGTCGCACGGCCTCGTCGAGATCGGTCACCTTGATCGTGACGTGGTGGAGGCCCTCCCCGCGGCGCTCGAGGAAGGGCGTGAGGAAGGAGGTGTCGGCGAGGGGGGCGATGAGCTCCACCTTGGCGCCACCGGGCATCCGGAACTGCACCCAGCGGAACTCGTTGGGCGGCGAGTCCGCCCCCTCGAAGAACTCGCCCCCGAGGAAGCGGAGCAGCCGGGCGGCCTCGGCGACGTCGCGCACGCCGAAGGCCACGTGGTCGAATCGCTCGACGAGGTCGCCGATCCCGAGTTCGGGGACGAGGTCGGCGGGGTCGGGCAGGTCTGCGTCCAGCATGGCCGGCGAGCCTAGGCAGCCGGGCCGATACGCTCCCGGCCATGACGACGGCCTCCAATCTCTACGACCAGGCTCGCCGAGATGCCGGGGATGGGCCCCTGCCCACCCCGGCGCGGGCGCTGACCATCGGCGCCCACCCCGACGACGCCGAGTTCGGCGCCGGCGGGACCCTCGCCCGGTGGGCTGCCGACGGCTGCGAGGTGACCATGCTCATCGTGACCGACGGCTCCAAGGGCACGTGGGATCCCGACGTGGACCCGGAGGTGCTCGTCGCGTCCCGGGTCACCGAGCAGCGGGCCTCCGCCGACGTCCTGGGGGCGGCCGACATCGTCATGTTGGACCACGTCGACGGGGAGCTCGAGTACTCCATGGACCTGCGCCGCGAGCTGTGTGGCTGGATCCGCCGCGTCCGGCCCGACGTCGTCCTGTCGCATGACCCGTGGAAGCGCTACATGCTCCACCCCGACCACCGGGCGACGGGTCTCGGCGCCATCGACGGGGTCGTGGCCGCTCGCGACCACCTGTTCTTCCCCGAGCTCGGGCCCAAGCATCGGCCCGAGACGATCCTGTTGTGGTCGGCCGACGAGGCCGACCACGCCGAGCCCATCGAGACGACGCTGGAGACGAAGATCGAGGCGCTCCTGTGCCACTCGACCCAGGCCGAGACGACGATGGGGAGCGCCGACCGCGGAGGCGAGGCCGCGGAGCGCTTCGCCGAGCGGATCCAGGCGTGGGCGGTCGACCAGGGCGAGCCCTTCGGGCTCGGCCCGGCCGAGGCGTTCAAGCGGCTGCGGCCCTAGCTGTCGGGGCCACCGCCTCTGCCAACGCCCCCCAGACGACGTTCCTGTGTCGCCCAGCCCTCAGATGGAGGGGAGAACGACACGAGAACGGGATGGGACGGGCCCTAGGGGCGGTACTGCTCTCCCACGACGACGATCTCGCCGTTGGTGACGGTGATCCAGATGTCGACGAAGAGGTCATCGTCGAAGCCGGCCAAGGGCCCGGCCCGGTCGGCTGCCCAGGTGGACCAATCGACTATCTCGTACGTCGACGGGTCGCCCCAGAAGGCCATCCACTCCACCTCCACGTCTGGAGACACGTCGAGCGTCCGCACCGCCGGATTCGCGTTGCGGATGTGGTAGTCGTTCGGCGGCGGCGACTCGTCGCCATCCTCGGCCGCCGCCAGCACCGCGGCGTCGCCGGAGAACCAGCAGGCGAGGTCGAAGTCCATCGTCGTGTCGGTGGCCGACACGGCGTACCCGAACCAGGTGCCGTCGGGCAGGTCGTCGGGCGTCCCGGGGGTGCATCCCGACCCTTCGGCGAGCGTGTTCGTGTCGACCGTCGTCGTGGTGGCCATCGTGGTCGTGGTCGTCGGGGCCTCCGTCGTGGTGGTGGCCGCCTCGGTCGTCGTCGTGGTCGCCTCGGTCGAGGTCGTGGTCGCAGCTTCCGTCGTGGTCGTCGCCTCCGAGGTCGTCGTGTCACCGGCCGCCGTCGTGTCCGACGACCCCCCGCCGCAGCCGGCCACGACGACCGTCACCACCATGAGCACGAGCAGACACCGTCGCATGGTCACTCCTCGGTCGCTGGTACCGAGGCTACGCCTCAGGCCGCATACGCGTCCGGCGGGTCGTCCAGCGGCGCCAGCCACCCCGGCCGGGCGGCCAGCCACAGGCCGAACACGACGAGGACCGCCCCGGCCGTCGTCACCACGACCGGGGTCCCGACCCGGTCCGCCAGCCACCCCTGCAACAGCGCCCCCAGTGGATAGGAGGCGGTGAAGCCCATCACCCGGATCGCCATCACCCGCCCTCGGAAGTGCTCGGCGACGATCGCCTGGGCGGCGGTGTTGGTGGTGGCGACGATGGCGAGGAAGCCGGCGCCGGCGACCGCCACGGCAGCCACTCCCGCCGGGTA
>CAZTLW010000007.1:33913-35523 GCA_964614585.1 uncultured Acidimicrobiia bacterium
CCGAGCACCACCGCCGGGTCCCGGACCCCGAGGGCGAACGACGCCCAGAGCGCGATCGCGAAGACGGCGGCGGCCCCCTGGCCCAGCACGAGGATCCGGCGTCGGGAGACCCGGTCGGCCAGCGTGCCCCCGATGGGGCCCATGACCATGATCGGGATGAAGGCGGAGAAGGTGGCGAGCCCCACCCAGAAGGCGCTCTCGGTGAGTTCGTACAGGACGAACGGCACGGCGACGCCATGGAGCCACGTGCCCGAGTTGGAGATGATGGCGCCCGTCCAGAAGACGGCGAAGTCGCGGTGTCCCAGGGCGCGAAGGGCATGGCGCAACCCGCTGGGGGCGGAGGCGTCACGCATGGGGGGTCGAGGCGGCGCGCACCCGCTCCATCGTACGACGGCGACGACGCCGCCCGTTCCGGCCCCACCGGTAGGCTGGGCTCGTACACGTCGCAGGAGCACCGTGACCGATCCCGTCCACGTCCTCACCGGGGGTACCGGCCATCTCGGTACCGCCCTCGCCCGGCGCCTGGTGGCCACCGGCGGACGACTCGCCGTCTCGTACCTCATCCCGGAGGAGGCCGAGGCGTTCGAGGCGGCCCTGGACGTGGACGAGGACCGCCTCATGCTGCGCCGTGTCGACGCCACCTCCGCCGAGCAGGTCGGCGCCTTCCTCGACGAGGTGGCCGAGACGTTCGGCGGGTTCCAGGGCGTCGCCGCCCTCGTCGGGGGTTGGGCCGGCGGGCGGGACATCGCCGAGACCGACGACCTGCGCCTCGACCGGATGCTCGACCTCAACCTCCGGTCGGCGTTCTACGCGGTCCGCGCAGCCATCCCCCACCTGCGGCGCCAGCCCTGGGGGCGGATCGTCCTGATCGGCTCGACCGCCGCCGACGAGGCACCGATCGGCCAGGCGGCCTTCAACGCAGCCAAGGCAGGCGTCGTGGCCCTCGGGGAGACGGCGGCGGCGGAGCTCGCCGAGTACGGCATCACCGTGAACGTCGTGATGCCGTCGCTCATCGACACCCCTGCCACCCGGGCGGCCCTGCCGTTCGCCGACTACGTCGACTGGCCCGATCCCGACGAGATCGCCTCGGTCATCGAGTACCTCCTCGGCGAGGACGCCGGGGTGGTCAACGGGGCGGTCATCCCGGCCCGCGGCCGGACCTAGTCGTCCACGTCGATCTCGCCCGTCTCCTCGGGCGCCGACATCGGCTCGCCCAGCACCTCGGGACCGGTCGCCTCGGTGGGATCGGGCGGCGAGTCCGGTCGCATCCAGACCGTGCGCTGGGGGAAGGGGATCTCGATGTTCGCCTCGTCGAGCCGGAGCTTGATGCGCCGCCGCAGCTCGCGGGCGACGGCCCACTGCTGGCCGGCCACGGTCTTGACGACGAGGCGGATCGCCACCGCGCTGTCGCCGAGCTCCTCGACGCCCCACACCTCCGGCTCGGCGAGGAAGAGGTCGGCGAAGGCCTCGTCGGCGGCCACCTCGTCGGCGGCGGCCTTGATGACGCCCGCGGCGGCGTCGACGTCGGCCCCGTAGGCGACGCCGACGTCGAGCAGGGCCCGGGACCATTCCTGGGACAGGTTGCCGACCCGGCGGATCTCACCGTTGGG
>CAZTLW010000008.1:0-33857 GCA_964614585.1 uncultured Acidimicrobiia bacterium
ACCTCGGTGCCACCGGTGTTCACGCGGTTCTCGACGGTGGCGCCGGCCTCCTCGAAGGCCGCGACCATGATCTCGCCGAGCACGAGCTGCTCGCCGAACTGCTTGGAGCCGACGGCGATGTCGATGCCCGAGAGGTCGTACTCCTCGCCGGCGAGTTCGCCGCCGCCGGAGCCGCCGGCCTCTCCGTCGTCGCCGCCACAGGCGGCGAGCACGAGGATGAGGGCCGACAGGAGCGCGACGAGACGCACGCCGCGGCCCACGGTGTTGGGACTGGTCATCTGGGATGTCCTTCGGTTGCGATTTGGTTGTCACACCGTGCCCGCAACCTCGACGGTTCACCCCCGACTCGGGGGGAGCAGGCGACCCGTTGGCCGGCCTACTCGGGCTGATGTGGCGCGCCGCAGCTGTTCTGCGGTGGTTCGCGACTGGCTTCAACCATACCCCTCGCTCGGGCTACACCCCAAAGGCCGCCGACCTCGAAACGTCCGGACTTGGAGATTCTGGTGACCGTTCACCGTTCGTTCACCGGGCCGACCCCTCGGCCGACCACGATCCCGGGCATGGGTGACACGACGTACGTGGGGCGCCGGCCCCGAGGAGGACGCAAGACCCGCCAGTACGGGGACGACCGTCGTTGTACGGTCCCGGGGTGCGATGTCCGACTCTCCCGCTACAACAAGCACCAGGTGTGCTCCACCCACCTGCCGACGTTCTCCCGCACCCGCGGTCGACTGACGTTCGAGGACGTGGCGGTCGACCCGACCTGACGACATGAGGGCGCTGCCGTCGGCGCTCGCCCGTCAGCTCCCGCGTTTTGGGGACGCAGGGTCGGAGTTCGCCCGCGACCTCCCCCGTCGGGTGAAGGCATTGGCCCGTCGGTGGCGCCTGCGGGTGGGTCCGCCCTACGAGCCGGGCGGGGTCACCTCGTGGACGGCTCCGGCGATCCGCCGCTCCGACCGCCGACCCGTGGTCCTCAAGGTCGTCGTCCCCCACGAGGAGGCAGCCGCCGAGCCGGTGGGCCTGGCGGCGTGGGAGGGCCGCGGTGCGGTGCGCCTCCTCGAGCACGACGACGATGCCTGGGCCCTCCTGTTGGAGCGGCTGGGACCCGCCACGCTCGACGACCTGCCGTCCGCTCGGCGGCTCACCCCCTTGGTCGATCTCCTCGCCGACCTGTGGTCGGCGGAGCCGCCGGCGGGTGTGCCGGTCCTCGCCGAGCATGCCACGACGCTGGCCGAGCGCCTCGCCGAGCGTCCGGTGGACTCGGGGTGGGACCCGGGCGTCGTCCGGCAGGCGATCGTGACGCTCCGGGGTGCGGGTGCCGGCACCCGCCGTCGGGTGCTGCTGCACGGCGACCTCCACGGCGGGAACGTGCTCGCCCGCGGCGGTGGATGGGCGGCGATCGACCCGAAGCCCTTCGTGGGCGAGGCGGCGGCCGACCTCCGCCAGGTGCTGCGATCGGTCGTCGGCCCCCGTCCCGACACCCGGGCGGTGGGCCGGGTGGCGGACGTGCTCGGGTCCGAGCTGGGCGTCGATCGCGAGCGGATCCTCGCCTGGACGATCGCCCTCCAGGTGGAGATGGCCGCCGACGACCTCGCCCACGGGTCGCGGGGGGCCGCCGACGAGGCGTATCGGTTGGCGGCCGCCGCCGCCCGGGCGATGCGGGACTAGCCCGCCATCGCCGCCTCGACGGCGGCGATCGACTTGGGGATGGGCGGCCCGAGCACCCGGACCCCGTCGGCGGTCACCAGCGCCACGTCCTCGATCCGCACCCCGCCGATCCCGACCCAGTCGGCCAACGCGTCGTAGTCCCAGAAGCCCGCGAACCACCCCTCGGTCGCGAAGCGCTCGATGAGCGGGCCGATGAGATAGGCGCCCGGTTCGACCGTCAGCACCATCCCGGTCCGGAGGTGCTTCCCGAGCCGCAGGTTGGAGGGCCCGAAGGTCTCGGGCCGGGTGGTCTCGGCGTCGTAGCCGACCCGGTCCTCGCCCAGCCCCTCCATGTCATGGGTCTCGAGCCCCAGCAGGTGGCCGAGGCCATGGGGGAAGACCACGCCGTAGGCATCCGCCTCGGCGGCCGCGTCCAGGTCCCCGCGGCACAGGCCGAGGGAGGCGAACCCCTCGAGCACGACTCGGCCCACGGCTCGGTGCACGTCGAGGTGGCGAATGCCCGGCCCCAGCAGCTCCAGGGCCCGGGCCTGGGCGGCGAGGACGACCTCGTACAGGTCGCGCCCTCGACCCTCGAATCGCCCCGAGACGGGCAGGGTCCGGGTGACGTCGGCGGCGTAGCCACGCTCGGAACGCACGGCGCCGTCGAACAGCAGCAGGTCGCGGCTGGCCATGAGGTCGGGGTGCTCGAGCCGATGGAGGATCTCGCCCCGGACCGTGAAGATGGGCGGGTAGGCCCACTCGCGGCGCCCGGCGGCCAACAGGGCCTCGAGCTCGGCCACGACGTCGGCCTCGGGTCGACCCGGGGCGACGGCCGCCATCGCGGCGGCGTGGATGGTGGCGGTGGCGGCGACGGCCCGCTCCACCTCGGTGACCTCCTCCGGTTCCTTCACCTCGCGGAGGGCCACCACTGCCGCGACGAGCGCCTCCGATGGCCGATGGTCGGGTCCGAGGAGCCGGTGGAGGTCGGCGGCCTGCGTCTCGCGAGTCGGCGGCAGGGTGAGCACCGTTCGGCCCGCAACGGCGCCGGCCAGGTCGGCGAGCGGCCGGTGGTGGTCGGCGCCGGCGGCCTGCGCCCGCTCGGCCAACGGTGGCCGCGGCCCGTGCCACAGGACGTCGTCGAGGTCCGGTTCGGTGCCGAACAGCGTGGTCTCGCCGGTGTCGAGGTCGATCACCGCCGCGGCATCGGGCTCGTCGAGGCCGACGAAGTAGCGGACCGACGCATCCTGGTGGAACGGGTAGTGGTCGGCCGGGTGGTCGCGGGCGGCATCCCGGTGGCCGACGAGCAGCACGATCCCGTCGTCGGGTTCGAGGTGCTCCAGCAGGCGGCGACGGCGGGCGACGTGGTCCACGGGCCGGAGCCTACGGGGGGTAGCGTGACGGCCCGTGTCGGCCTCCATCACCTCCTCGGGCGACGACGTCGTCGCCGTCGTCACGATCGACCGTCCCGACCGGGCCAATGCCCTCTCCATCGAGGCGATGGACGCGCTCCGCCTCGAGTTGGGCCAGGCGGCGTCGCGGGCCCGCGGCATCGTCCTCACGGGCGCCGGCGGCACCTTCTGCGGCGGTGCCGATCTCGACGACCTCCGGCGCGACCCGGCCGGCCTGACGGCGGCGTTGACCGCCCTCCGCTCGACGATGCTCGACCTGTCGGTGCCGGTGGTCGCGGCGGTGGAGGGCGCCTGTGTCGGTGGCGGCGTCGAGGTGGCGATGGCCTGTGACGTGCGCATCGCCTCGGCGACGGCCGCCTTCGAGATCCCGGCGGCCCGCCTGTCGGTCACCTACCCGGAGGCCGGGCTGGCCGTCCTTCGTCGACGACTGCCCCACCAGACGCTGTCCCGCCTCTTCCTGCTCAACGAGCGGATCCCCGCCGCCGAGGCCGTGGCGGCCGGCATCGTCGCCCGCGTGGTGGAACCCGGTGGGGCGTCGGCGGCAGCACGCGTGGCGCTCGCCCGCCTCGCCGACCTCGACCCCGCCACCGTCACCGACACCAAGCACCGCCTCTAGGTGAGCTCGCTCCTCGCCCTCGGCTCGGCGCTCTTCTTCGGGCTCGGCGACTTCTGTGGCGGGCTGGCCACCCGCCGGTTGCCGGTGTGGTGGGTGGCGGCGGGCTCCCAGCTGCTCGGGCTCCCCGTCCTCGTCGTCGGGTTGGCGGTGGTCGAGGCGACCGAGGTGGGGATCGCCGACCTCGGCTTCGGGGCGCTCGGTGGGGTCGCCGGACTGGTCGGTCTCGCCCTCCTCTACGCCTCGCTGGCAGCGGGGACCATGTCGGTGGTCGCCCCGATCACCGGGGCGGTCGCCGCCGCGGTTCCGGTGGTGGTCGACCTCGCGTTGGGGACGGTCCTGTCGGGCCGCCAGTGGGTGGGGGTCGTCGTGGCGGTGGTCGCCATCGTCCTGTTGGCCGGTCCCGGCCGGGTCTCGCTCTCGCCCCGGCTGGTGGGCCAGGCCGTGGGCGCCGGCCTGGCGTTCGCCGCCTTCTTCGTGGCGCTCTCGGCGACCTCGGTGGAGTCCGGGGTCTGGCCGTTGGTGGGCGCCCGGGTGGTGACCCTGCCGATCGCCATCGGCGCTGCCGCCCTGACCACTCGACGCGCCGGGGCCGTCCCGGACTGGCGGCCGGCGGCGTGGATCGTCGGGCTGACCGGGGTGCTGGACATGGCCGCCAACGTCTCGCTCGCCCTCGGCCTCCAGCGCGGGGCGCTCGGGGTGGTGTCGGTGCTGTCCTCGCTCTACCCGGCGGTGACGGCCCTCGTGGCGATCGCGTTGTTGGGGGAGCGGCCCGGTCGCTTCGAATGGGTGGGGATCACCGGCGCGGTGGCGGCGGCGGTCCTGTTGGCCTAGCGGTGCTCAGGCCCGGGTCCGGCGGAGGACCGGGTCGAGGAGGGCGAGGATCCGGTCGGCGGCGTTGAGGACGAACCCGGCGGCGCCGGGGGTCTGGCCGTCCACGAGGTTGCCCATCACCTTCAGGGTGATGTCGGCGAGGGCCTGGGTGCCGACCGACAGCCGGAGCCCGGTGTTGAGGATCCACGGGTGGCCGATGAGGAACGAGAAACGTCGTCCGGTCCGCAGGAAGGCGTCGAACTGCTCGCCGACGAGGTGGTCGTACCGCTCCGGCGCGGTGGCGGGGTCGCGGACGAAGAGGTCGGCGGCGAGCATGCCCGACTCGAGCCCGTAGTCGATGCCCTCCCCGTTCATCGGGTTGACGAGCCCGGCGGCGTCGCCGATCGCCACCCAGCCGGGGCCGTGGCGCCGCTGCGTGCTCATCGGCAGGCGCCAGGCCCGGGGCTTGGTGAGGTAGGCGCCCAGCTCCCACGATGGGTCGACCTGGTCCCGGTAGAGGTCGATGAGCGAGTTGAGGTTGAGGTCCTTGAACCCCTTCATCGTCGACAGCGCCCCGACGCCGATGTTGACGGTGCCGTCGCCGGCCGGGAAGAGCCAGCCGTAGCCGGGCACCGAGTGCCCGTTGGCGTCACGCATCGTCAGTGTCGCCTCGAGGTGGCGGGAGTCGTGGCGGGGCGACTCGACATAGGAGCGAATGGCGAGCCCGAACGGCTCGTCGGGGACCTTGGTGGCACCGAGCAGGCGGGCCACCGCCCCCGGCGCCCCGGTCGCCACCACGACCATGTCGGCCGACCAGCGGTCGCCACCGGCCTCGACGCCCACGACCCGGTCGCCCTCGAGGATGGGCATGGCCTCGGTCTGCCAGCGGATGTCGGCGCCGGCGGCCACCGCCGCGTCGGCGATGGCCGCATCCAGGCTCTTGCGGGGCCAGACCGCCCCGTGGCCGGGGAACCGGTCGGTGGCCGGCCACGGGAGCTCCCGCACCGTCTGGTTGGCGATCATCCGCAGGCCGTCGATGTGGTGGGCGTCCGACAGGTCGATCTTCAACTCGTTGAGCGCCCCGACCGCCCGAGGCGTGAGACCGTCGCCGCACACCTTGTCCCGGCCGTGGGGGGCCTTGTCGAAGACCACGACGTCGACGCCCTGGCGGGCGGCGGCGATGGCGGCGGCTGCCCCGGCGGGCCCGGCCCCGATGACGGCGAGATCGGCGTGCTGCACGGGCGTCATTGTCGCCGGTGGCGGCCGCAACCGATCAGACCGCCAGCGCCGCGTCGACGGCGGCGGCGGCGTGGATCGCCGTCGTGGGGAAGAACGGCACCTCGACGTCGTCGGCGCCGATGAGCAGCTCGATCTCGGTGCAGCCGGCGATCACGCCCTCGGCGCCCATCTCCACGAGCCGGTGAACGACCTCCAGGTAGGCGGTCCGCGACTCGTCCCGGACCTCCCCGCGGACGAGCTCGTCGAAGATGACCCGGTCGACCAGCGCCCGGTCGTCGGCCTCGGGGACGTCGACGACGAGGCCGTGGGCGGCCAGCCGGTCTCGGTAGAAGGGCTCCTCCATGGTGAACCGGGTGCCCAACAGACCCACCCGTTCCACCGCCGCGGCCGCGACGGCGTCGGCGGTGGCGTCGGCGAGGTGCAGGAACGGGATGCCGATGGCCGACTCGATGGCCGGGGCGACCTTGTGCATCGTGTTGGTGCAGAGGAGCACGAGCTCGGCGCCCGCCCACTCGAGTCGTTGGGCGTCCTCGGCGAGCAGTTGGCCCGCCAGGTCCCACTCCCCGGACCGCTGCAGCGCCTCGATCTCGGCGAAGTCGTAGGAGCGGACCAGCAGGTCGGCCGAGTGCAGCCCCCCGAGGCGGTCCCGTACCTCCTCGTTGATGAGTCGTTCGTAGAGGACCGACGACTCCCAGCTCATGCCCCCGAGGAGGCCGATGGTCTTCATGCCGTCCGAGTCACGGCTCGCTCCACCGCCGCCGCGGCCGCCTCGACGCCCTCGCCGAGCAGCAGGGTGTAGTGGTTGGCGTCGACGTGGTGGAGGGCCAGGTTGGGCATGTCCTCGGCGGCTGCCTCGGCG
Organism: uncultured Acidimicrobiia bacterium; assembly: GCA_964614585.1. GTDB lineage: Bacteria > Actinomycetota > Acidimicrobiia > Spongiisociales > JAENVV01 > JAHEFX01. The sequence continues at coordinate 6,581 of CAZTLW010000008.1, forward strand.
AGCGCGCGTGGGACCAGCCCTCCCGGCTCGTCCATGAGCCCCCGCTCGGCCCTCACGAGCTCGATCGGCTGGCGGACGCGTCCCAGCGCCTCGATCGCCTCCCGGTCGACGACCAGTTGGCGACCGTCGAATCGGACGGCCGCCTCGTTCGGGCGGGGTCGCAGCGTCGGTGGCTCGCCGCCGAGGTCGTAGCGGACGTAGGCGTCGAGGTGGTCGTCCCAGGTCGTGAAGGCCGGGTGCGCCCGCCAGAAGTCGACGTACGCCGCCTCGGTGGGGAAGGTCATCGAGAGGCGAGCGATGGCGGGGCCGACGACGGCTTCGATGACCTCGTCGGGGTCTCGGCCCTCGGGGCTCGGCAGGGGGAAGCCACCGTCCCAGAGCACGGCGGCCGACACCCGATCGGAGCGGGCCGCCAGGTTGGTCACCACGTAGGCCCCCATGGAGTGGCCGGCCGCCACGAACCGGTCGGCGCCCATCGCGTCGGCGACGGCGAGGACGTCGTCGCCGTGGGCGGCCATCCCGAAGGGACCCGGCAGGTCGGCGGAGTCCCCGCGACCGCGGAGGTCGATCGCCACGAAGCAGAGGTCGGTGGCGAGGAGGTCGGCAACCGCCGTCATGGCATACGACGAGGCGGTGATGCCGTGGGTGGCGATGACGGTGGCACGGGCGTCCGCCGCCGCCGGGCCCCAGTGGAGGGCCCGGAGGAAGCCGCCCGGGACCGCCACCGACAGGGGGACGTGGTCTGCCATGGCGGGCAACCTACGCGGCGACGGGGCCTCGACGTCCCTAGCCTCGCCCCATGGCCCGCCTCGCCACCGCCATCCGGGACTGGGCGACGACCATCCCGACCCTGCTCGCCTTCGGCGCCACGCTGGCGGTCGGCGACGTCGTCCTGCGGATCAGTCGCCTGTTCGGCCTCCGCCCCATGGAGTGGTCGGTGGCCGTCCTCCAGCGAGTCCTCATCTGGTGCTTCAAGCTGTCGGGCATGCGCCTCGAGGTCGAGCGCTCCCCACGGCTGGAGCCGGGTGCCGGCTACGTCATCGTCACCAACCACCAGTCGATCTTCGACATCCCGTTGATCGGTGGCACGCTCCTCACCAATTTCCCGAAGTACGTGTCCAAGGTCGAGTTGGCGCGGGGGATCCCCCTCGTCTCCTACAACCTGCGACGGGGCGGCAACTGCCTCATCGACCGAGATGATCCCGAGTCGGCCACACGGACCATCGCCGAGTTCGCCGAGGAGGTCCAGCGGCGTGGGGTCTCGGCGGTGATATTCCCGGAGGGGTCGCGCAGCCGCGACGGGCGGCTGAAGCCGTTCAAGCGGGCGGGCACGGAGGTGCTCATCGGCACCGCCGACCGGCTCCCCGTCGTCCCGGCCACCATCGACGGCTCCTGGCGCCTGCTGGTCAACAAGATGTTCCCCATCCCCTTCGGGACCCGGGTCCGGATCCGGTTCGGCGACCCCATCGAGCGCATCGACGGCGACGACCCCGCCCAGTTGCTGGACCGCTGTCGGGACCAGATCGTCGCCACTCTCGCCGGGTGGCAGGCCGAGACGGCGAGCGGGCCGAGGTGAGGCAGCGGTGACCGACGATCGGCTGGACGACGCCGGCCGCCTCCGCCTGTTGGAGGCGGCCCTGGAACAAACCCGGGCAGCGGCGTGCATCACGACGGCCGAGCTCGACGAGCCGGGACCGGCGATCGTCTACGTCAACCCGGCGTACTGCGCGATGACCGGCCGCCGCCGCGAGGACGTGATCGGGCTCACCCCCCGGGTCATGCAGGGGCCCCTCACCGACCGGGCCGAGCTCGAGCGCCTCCGGGACGACTTGGAGGCCGGCCGGACGTTCGAAGGGGAGACCGTCAACTACCGCGCCGACGGCACCCCCTTCATCATCAGCTGGCGGATCGACCCCGTGACCGACGACGCCGGTGTCACCACCCACTACGTCGCCACCCAGGCCGACGTGACCGACGAGCGTCGCAACAGCCGCCTCCTCGCCGCCATGCGCCTCGTCGACCAGGCGCACACCGCCGCCGTCAACGACCCCGCCCCCGCCGACGACGACATCGAGCGAGTCGCCGAGGCCGTCGCCGAGGGGCTGCGGACCGTCGCACCCTGGGGGACCGCCACCGCCGGCGCCCGGGTCCGCCTCCCCGGCGGGACGGTCGAGGTGGGCGGCCCGCCCCCGGGTGCCCGGGGTGTGGTCCTGGACGACACCCGGGTGGGTTTCGTCGCCGGTGGCGCCGACGAGACCGTGTGGGCGGTCACCGGCCCGCTCACCGTCGACGAGCGCCGGTTCGTCCACGAGCCGTCACTTCGGTCGTTGGCCGACCGCGCCGGGCTCGTCGTCGGGGCCGTCGCCGAGTTCGAGCGACGCCGCACCGAGGCGATCGTGCTGCAGTCCCGACTGCTGCCACCGACCGAGTTGGAGGTACCGGGCTTCGAGGTGGCGAGCCGCTTCCGGCCGGGGGAGGTCGGCTCGGCTGTGGGCGGCGACTGGTTCGAGGTGCACCAGCTCGGCGGCCGGCGCACGGCGATCGTGATCGGCGACATTGCCGGCGACGGGGTGCAGGCCGCCGCCGAGATGGGGCGGGTGCGGTTGGTCCTCGAGCGGGCGCTCGCGGAGACGGGTCGCCCCGGTCCGGCGCTCGAGACCACCGGCGACTGGTGTGCCGCCGAGGGCGTCTTCGCCACGGCCTGTGTGGTGGTGGTCGGCCCCGGCGGCCGGGCGATGGTGGCCTCGGCCGGCCACCCGCTGCCGCTGCTCGCCGATCGCCGCGGCCGGGTCGCTTCCCTCGACGTCGCCGTCGGTCCGCCACTCGGGGTGGGGGACGTCGACGTCCCCGGCGGTCGGTTCTCGATCGCCCCGGGGGAGCGACTCGTCCTCGTCACCGACGGGGTGGTCGAGCGTCGCGACGAGGCGCTCGACGAGGGCCTGGCCCGCCTCGCCCGACTCGTGGCCCCCCTCGAGGGTGCCGTCGCCACCGCCGACGCCGCCGTGGCCGCCGCCCCCGGCTCGGACGACGCCGCGGTGGTGGTGCTCGCCCGCCGGTGAGTGCGGCCCGGCGCTACCGTGGCGCCATGGACGCAACGGTCGCCGCCGAGGGCAACGAGCTCCGGGTCACCGGGGAGATCGACGCCCACTCGGTGTCGGTGGTCGATGCCGCCCTCGCCGAGACGGACCCGACGGCGGAGATCGCCCTCGACCTCTCGGGAGTGTCCTTCATCGACTCGTCGGGGCTGCGGGCGTTGGTCGCCGCCCACAAGCGCACGGAGGCGGCGGGTGGAGGCCTCGTGCTCGTCGACCCGTCCCAGCCGGTCCTACGGCTGCTCGGCCTCACCGGCCTCGACCAGGTCCTCACCATCCGCTGAGGGCCAGCAGCACACCACCTCGGTCCGATCGGGGTCGGCCGAGACCGTCACCGCCGGGCACAGCCGCCGCACGATCGCCAGTCCGCGACCGCGGTCGCCGTCGGGACCCGGGTCCTCCCACCGCTCGGGTGGGGGCAGTGTCGAGTCGGTCGGGGGATTGGTGACCGACAGGCGGACGCCGTCGTCGCCCACCGACAGTGCCACCGTCACCGGCCCGGCGGCCAGGGCCATCGCGTTCGCCACCAACTCGGTCAACACCAACAGCACGTCGTCACGGGTGGCTGCGTCGACCGGGCCCCCGGCGAGCCACTCGGCGGCGGCGCGCCGGGTCTCGGGGAGCGCGGCCATGTCGTCGTCGACCGTGATCGCGTGCTGCACCAGCTCCATGATGGCGTCCTGCATGCGGGGATGGTTCCCCCGGGTGGCCCATGTGAAACACCTAGGCTCGCCGTGTGTCCGGCGACGCCATCGAGCTCTCCCTCCCCGCCGACCCCCGCTACCTGGCCTTCCTGCGGGTGGCCGTGCGCGGGGCGGCGGCCGCCGCGGGGCTGGGCGTCGACCGGGTCGACGATGCTGCCCAGGCGATGGACGAGGCGGCTGCCGGGATCCTCGAGGGGGTTGGGTCGGGCCGCAACCTCGAGGTGCTCCTCACGGTTGGGAGCGGTTCGCTGCGGGCCGTGGGGGAGATCGTCGGTGATGGCCTTCCCCCTGCTCCCGTCCACGATCTCGCCCTCGCCGTGCTGGGGGTGGTCGCCGACCGGCACGAGGTGGTGACCGGCGCCGATCGGCGCGGGTTCGACTTCACCATCGGCGATGGCTGACGACGACCTCCGCCGCTACGCCGAGCACCCCGACCGCCAGCTCCGGAACCGCATCGTCACCGAGCACCTCGACCTGGCCGCGGCCATCGCCGGTCGGTACGCCGGGCGAGGCGTGCCCACCGACGACCTGCGACAGGTGGCGATGTTGGCACTGCTCGCCGCCGTGGACGGGTTCGATCCCGAGCGTGGCGTCCCGTTCACGGCCTATGCCTCCCAGGTGATCGACGGGCGGCTGAAGCAGTGGTTCCGGGACGGCACCTGGATGGTGCGGGTGCCGCGCCCGGCGAGGGACCGGGCGACCGAGGCGCGCCGGGCGGTCGCCCGGTTGGAGCAGCGGCTGGGTCGGTCCCCCACGGTGCCCGAGTTGGCGGCCGAGCTCGATGCCACCGAGGACGAGGTCGTCGAGGCACTCGATGCCTCGACGGTGTACCGGGTGGAGACCCTGGACACGCCCGATCGCATCGACCCCGGTGGCGTCGACGCCGACCTGGCGGGCCTCGTCGATCGCATCGACCTCGCCGACGCGATCGCGTTGCTGCCGGAGGCCGAGGCCGAGGTGGTGGCGGCGGTCTTCGGCGACGGGCTGACCCAGCGCGAGGCGGCCGCCCGGCTCGGCATCAGCCAGATGCAGGTCTCCCGGCTCCAGCGCCGGGCGCTGGGTCGGTTGCGGGCCCGGCTCGCCGACTGAGACGCGGAACCGGTTTCGGCCTGCTCGCCACGGGGAACCCAAGGGCCGAGACCAACGGCCCACAAGGAGGTCCATCCCCATGGTCGAGATGCTGACGCAAGGCCAGTACGACCTGGTCTTCAACGTATTCAGCCTGGTGACGGCCGGCATGTTCGGTGCCGCCATCTTCTTCATCCTCGCCCGCCGCGAGGTGGCACCCAAGCACCGGATGGCCCTGACGCTGTCCACGCTGGTCGTCTCCATCGCTGCCTATCACTACTTCCGGATCACCGGCGCGTGGGAGGCTGCGTTCCAGTTCGTGGGCGGCGAGTTCGTGCCGACCGACCAGCCCTTCAACGAGGGCTACCGGTACGCCGACTGGCTGCTGACCGTGCCGCTCCTGCTGCTCGAGCTGGTGGTGGTGCTCGGTGTGAGCAAACAGCTCACCCGCAGCCTGGCCACCAAGCTGATCGTGGCGGCCGTGGCGATGATCGCCCTCGGCTACCCCGGCGAGGTGGCAGCGACCGACGACCCGGCCAAGTGGATCTGGTTCACGCTGTCGATGATCCCGTTCCTGTACATCCTCTACGTGCTGTACGCCCAGTTCGGGGAGGCGCTGAGCCGCCAGAGCGAGCGGGTCCGGACCCTGTTCGGCAGCCTGCGGACGATCATCCTCGTCACGTGGTCGGTGTACCCGCTGGCGTTCCTCGCCCCCTACCTGGCGCTCGACCCCGCCACCACCGAGGTCATCCGCCAGGTCGGCTACGGCCTCGCCGACCTCGTCGCCAAGCCTGCATTCGGCGTGATCCTCTTCTTCATCGCTCGACAGAAGTCGATCGAGGAGGGCTGGATCCGGGGCTCCGACGAGCAGCGACTCGAGGCTGCCGCCTGACCCACCGTCCCACCAGCGTGCCCGGGGCCCATCACCCGTCCGATGGGCCCCGGGCCGACCCACCTCCGGAGGACCCCATGACCACCGCCACCACCCCCTTGGCCGACCGCTTCTCCCCTCTCGACAACCCCGCCATCTTCGACCGCTTCGGCGAGGAGCCGTTCTTCCCCGAGACGGTCACGCTGCTGCGCTCGGTCCGCGATCACGACTTCGACACGCTCGCCGACCTGTGCGACGACGACTTCGGCATCGTCGACCTCGACGTCGATGGCTCCGGGGTGCCGATCCGGTCGCGAGCCGAATGGGAGGACTGGTTTGCCAGCCTGTTCGCCAAGCTCGATGCCGCCGGTGCCGAGACCGACTCGATCATCACCGACTACGCCGCCACCCGAACGCCCTACATGGGCTTCGGGGTGCTCGAGTGGGTCCAGACCCTGTCGATGGGCCCGCTCGAGGCCCGCTTCACCTGCATGGCGACCCTCGTGTGGAAGCGGACCGAGACCGGTTGGAAGGAGGCCCGTTGGCACGCCTCGTTGCTGTCGGCGGACATCCCGCCGGAGATGGCCGCCGCCGCCTGAGTCAGCCCGTTCCCGATCCGCCGCCCACCGACGTACTCCTTCCGTCGGTGGGCGGCCCCGCGAAGGCCTGGGCGATCTCGAGCCAGTGGTCGGCCACCGGGCCCTCGGCGACGAGGTCGAGCTCGGACCGGGACCGGCGCTGGGTGACGAGCAGGCAGAAGTCGACGGCCGGCCCCGAGACGAGCCCGTCACCCTCGGGGTGCCAGGTCCACGTGTCGCCGTCGGGGCCCGCCAGTTCGACCCGCGGCGGCTGGGCCGGCGGCGTCTCGCCCCGGTTGAGGTGCGACCAGCCGAAGGTCACGACGCCCAGGTGGGCGACGTGGCGGAGGCGCTGGGTGGCCGAGCGCTCGATGCCCAGCGCGTCGGCGACGTCCTGGGCGTGGGCCCAGGTCTCCATGAGCCGGGCGGTGGCGCCCGAGCGGGCGCTCATGTCGGGTCCGTACCAGGGGATGCGGTCGCGGGGGTCGTGGCGGGCGAACGCATCGACCATGGCCGCCCGGGCCGTCGCCAGCCAGCCGCGGAGGGCGGCGCCGTCGGCCAGTTCGGGGCGGTCCCGGTGGATGTCGGCGTAGTCGGCCAGTTCGCCGGACTCCAACAGCGCGGCCAACTCGGCACGGAACCGTTCGGGGTCGGTGAGGGCGAGCGTCTCCCGCTCGTCGTAGAACGCCAGGTGGCCGAGCTGGTCGCGGATCGTCCAGCCCTCGGCCGGGGTGGGGGTGTCGAGGTCGGCGCCGTCGAGCCACCCGTCGAGCTCTGCCCACTCGTCGGTGAGGTCGTCGAGCAGCCCGCCCCAGTCAGCCACGACGCCGGCCGTTCCGTCCGTCGTACCGTCGTACCGTCGTACCGTCGTACCCGTTCACGCCCCGTCCTCGTCGACCACGACCAGCACCTCGTCGGCGTCGACATGGTCACCTTCGGCCACCCGGACCTCGGCGACCGTGCCGTCGCCGGGCGCCCGCACCGCGTGCTCCATCTTCATGGCCTCGACCACGACCAGGACCTGGCCCTTGGTGACCACCTCGCCCTCGGCCGCCTCCACCGTGATCACCTTCCCCGGCATGGGGGCGAGCAGGGACCCGGCGATGCCCTCCTCGGCGACGCCGGGGAACCGGGGCAGTTCGGTGAGGGCCACCCCGCCCTCGGGGCCGTCCACGAACCAGGTGTCCCCGGCGTGGGCGACGGCGTACGCGGCCCGCACGCCGTCGAACTCGACCACGACGCCGTCCGGCTCCTCGTCGACGAGGACGACCTCCCCCATCGGCTCGCCGTCGACCTCGACGGTCAGGCCGTGACGGTCGAATCGGTACCCGACCTCCAGGTCGGCGCCGCCAACCCGGAACGCCACCTGCTGCATCTGCGACGGCGAGTTGCGCCACCCCGACGGCAGGGATGCGGTGGGGGACCGCCGCCGGCGGCGGGCCTGGGCCCAGAGGGCTGCGGCCACCGCGTGGCGGGCGAGTGCGTCGCCCTCCACCAGTGGCCGGCCCAGCACGGCCGGGTCGTGGCGCTCCAGGTAGTGGGTGTCGGTGGCCCCGGCCAGGAACTCGGCCTCCTCGAGGATCCGCACGAGCAGGTCGCGGTTGGTGGTGAGCCCGTGCAACTCGGCCGCCCGGAGTGCGGTGGCGAGCGTCCGGGCCGCCTCGGTGCGGGTCGGCGCCCACGAGATGACCTTGGCGATCATCGGGTCGTAGTGCACGGTCACGTCCGACCCGTCCTCGACGGCGGAGTCGGTTCGGACCGTGTCGGGGATCGCGAAGCCGTGGACCGTGCCGGTCACCGGGAGGAATCCGGCGGTGGCGTCCTCGGCGTAGAGGCGCACCTCGATCGAGTGGCCCACCATCTCGGCCGCCAGCGCCTCGTCGGGCAGCGGGTGGCCCTCGGCGACGAGCAACTGGAGCCGGACGAGGTCGAGGCCGGTCACCTCCTCGGTGACCGGGTGCTCCACCTGGAGGCGGGTGTTGACCTCGAGGAAGTAGAACGACCCGTCGGCGTCCAGCAGGAACTCCACCGTGCCCGCCCCGACGTAGTCGACGGCTCGGCCGGCGGCCACGGCCGCCTCCCCGAAGGCCGCTCGCAGCGCGTCGTCCACGGCCGGCGAGGGGCTCTCCTCCACGATCTTCTGGTGCCGGCGTTGGATCGAGCACTCGCGTTCGAACAGTGAGATGACCTGCCCGGTGGTGTCGCCGAAGATCTGCACCTCGACGTGGCGAGGGGCAGGGAGGTACTTCTCGACGAACAGGGTCGGGTCCCCGAAGGCGGCCTGGGCCTCGCGGGCGGCTCCCTGGGCGGCGGCGACGAGCTCGGCGGGGTCGGCGACGATCCGCATGCCCTTCCCGCCGCCGCCGGCCGACGCCTTGACGAGCACCGGGTAACCGATGTCGGCCGCGGCGGCGGTGAGGCCCTCGGGGTCCTCGGGATGCACCTCCACCGACGGCAGGGTCGGCACCCCGGCGGCGGTCATGAGCCGCTTGGCCCCGAGCTTCGAGCCCATCGCCTCGATCGAGTCGGGGTGGGGGCCCACCCACGTCAGGCCGGCGTCCATCACCGCCCGGGCGAAGGCGGCGTTCTCGGCAAGGAACCCGTAGCCCGGGTGCACGGCATCGGCGCCGGTCCGGCGGGCGGCCTCGACGATCCGATCGATGCGCAGGTAGGACTCGCTCGCCGGGGCGGGGCCGATCCGCACCGCCCGGTCGGCCTCGGCCACGAATGGGGCGTCGGCGTCGGCGTCGGAGAACACCGCCACGGTGGCGATCCCCACCTCGCGGCAGGTCCGCATGATGCGGCGGGCGATCTCCCCCCGGTTGGCGATGAGCAAGGTCCTGATCACGATCCCTCCATCACATCCGGAAGACGCCCCAGCGATTGGTGCCCTCGACCGGGCCGTTGTGCACCGACGACAAGAGGATGCCGAGCACGGTGCGGGTGTCGCGGGGGTCGACGAGGCCGTCGTCGCGCACCCGGCCGGTGTTGTAGAGCGCCTGTTCCTCGTGGCTGATCTGGGCGTGGATCAACGCCTTGCGTTGGGCGTCGGCCTCCTCGTCGAACGGTCGCCCGAGGCTCTCGGCGTTCTCGCGGGCCACGATGGAGAGCACCCCGGACAACTGCTCGGCGCCCATCACGGCGCCCTTGTACGTGGGCCAGCCCACGACGAAGCGGGGGCGATAGGCGAACCCGGCCATGCCGTAGTTGCCGGCCCCGTACGAGGACCCCGCCATGAGCACGAGGTGGGGCACCGTCGAGTTGGCGACGGCGTTGATCATCTTGGCCCCGTCCTTGATGATCCCCCGCTGCTCGTACTCGGTGCCGACCATGTAGCCGGTCGTGTTGTGGATGAAGATGATCGGCTGGTCGTACTGGTTGCAGAGTTGGATGAACTCGGTCGCCTTCTGCGCCTCCTCCGAGAACAGCACCCCTTGCTGGTTGGCGATGATGCCGACGGGGTACCCATGGATGTGGGCCCAGCAGGTCAGGAGTGAGGTGCCATAGCGCGCCTTGTACTCGTCGATCACCGAGTCGTCGACGACCCGGGCGAGCACCTCGCGCATGTCGTAGGGCTTCTTCGGGTCGACTTGGACGATGCCCAGCAACTCCTCGGGGTCGTAGCGGGGTGGCGTGGAGGGTCGGGTGGGCCCGTAGCCGAGCTTGCGCCAGTTCAGGTGGCCGATGATCTCGCGGCCGATGCGGATGGCGTCGGGCTCGTCGAGAGCGAAGTAGTCGCCCACGCCCGACACCCGGGTGTGCATGTCGGCGCCGCCGAGGTCCTCCTCGTCGGCGTCCTCGCCGGTCGCCATCTTGACGAGCGGCCGCCCGCCGAGGAAGACCTTCGAGCGGTCCTTCACCATCACGGCGTAGTCGCACATGCCGGGGACGTAGGCGCCGCCGGCGGTCGAGTTGCCGAACACGAGCGCCACCGTCGGGATCCCGGCCTGGGACATGTTCGTGAGGTTGCGGAACCATTTGCCGCCCGGAAGCCAGACGTCGGCCTGGGTGGGCAGGTCGGCGCCGCCCGACTCGACGAAGTTCACGAGGGGCAGCCGGTTGGCGAGGACGATGTCCTGGATGCGCAGCGACTTGGCCAGCGAGATCGGGTTCGACGAACCACCGCGGATGGTCGGGTCGTGCCCGGAGATGGCCACCTCGGTGCCGTGGACGTAGCCGATCCCGGTGACGACGGACGCCGACAGCGGGTAGTCGGTACCCCAGGCAGCCAGCGGGCTGAGCTCGAGGAAGGGACTGTCGCGGTCCAGGAGGAGCTCGATCCGCTCCCGGATCATGAGCTTGCCCCGGTCGTGGTGGCGCGAGACGTACTTCTCGCCGCCCCCGGCCCGGCTCTCGGCCATCAGCCCCTCGTAGCGGGCCAGCAGTTCGAGATTGGCCTCCCGGGTGGCGGCGAAGTCCGGTGAGGTGGGGTCGATGCGGGAGTCGATGACCGGCACGGCGGGGAACCTAGCGAGGCGGCCGGGGCGGCTGGACTCGGGACGCGGGACACGGGACGCGGGAGTTGGGACGACGCCTGCGCAGGTCAGGCGACGAGCAGGGCCCAGGCCAGGAAGAGGCCCATGGCGACGGCGACGCCGACCATCAGTCGGTTCGCCCACGGCGGGAACGGCGCCGGGTCGGCCGGCGGGTCGATGCCGAGGATCGCGGCCGCCTCGGCGAGGAACTCGTCGGGCACCAGGATCCGGTAGTCGGCGATCTCGCGCATGGCGCTCCAGTCGCCGACCTCGGCGGGGATCCCCTCGTCCACGAGTCGCGCCCGCACCACCTCGGCCTGGGTCACGGTGGCGAACGACGTCAGCGGGCGCATGGGGCGATGGTACGACCGGACCCGCTCAAGTCCCGTGTCCCGTGTCCCGTGTCCCAGATCCCCGCACGTAGCCTCGCCCCATGCGCATCCACAACTTCTCGGCGGGTCCCTGCACCCTCCCTCTCGAGGTGCTCGAGCAGGCCCGCGACGAGTTCGTCGACTTCCACGGCGCCGGGGCCTCGCTCATCGAGATGAGCCACCGGTCGCCCGAGTACGACGAGGTGCACGTCGACGCCCTCGCCGCCGCCCGGCGCCTCGCCGGCGCCCCCGACGAGTTCGACGTGCTGTTCCTCCAGGGCGGGGCCACCCTCCAATTCGCCATGGTGCCGATGAACCTGCTCGGCCCCGGCGACCACGCCCACTACGCGATCACCGGTTCGTGGTCGAAGAAGGCCCTCGCCGACGCCCGTCACCACCACAGCGTGGGCGTGGCCTGGGACGGGGGCGAGGGCGGGTACACGCGCACCCCGGCGGTGGGGGAGTTGCAACTCGGCGACGACGACCGCTACCTGCACCTCTGCTCGAACGAGACGATCGAGGGTCTTCGCTGGCCGACGTGGCCGGACGTCGGCATCCCGCTGGCGGTCGACATGTCCTCGGAGTACCTCGCGCGGCCGATTCCCTGGGACCTCGTCGACGTCGTGTACGGCGGGGTGCAGAAGAACCTCGGCCCGGCGGGTCTGACCATCGTGTTCGTCCGCCGGTCCGTGCTCGACCGGGTGCCCGACCTGGCGTCCTACCTGTCGTGGGCCACCCACGCCGAGAAGCATTCGCTGTACAACACGCCCCCGGTCTTCGCCGTCTGGATCACCGGGAAGGTGTTGCGGTGGCTCGAGGGCCGGGGCGGGGTGCCGGCCCTGGAGGCGGACGCCGCCCACAAGGCGGGCCTGCTCTACGACGTGGTCGACGGGTCGGACGGCTACTACCGGTGCCCGGTGGAACCGGCGCATCGCAGCCACATGAACGTCGTCTTCCGGCTGCCGTCTCCCGACGAGGAGGCCAGGTTCGTGATCGAGGCCGCCGAGCGGGGCCTCGCCAACCTGAAGGGGCACCGGTCGGTGGGCGGCATCCGGGCGTCGGTCTATGCCGCCATGCCGCTGGCCGGGGTGGAGGAGCTGGCCGGGTTCATGGCCGAGTTCGCCGCCGCCCACCGGTAGGGGTCCCTCCCCGGGCCAGCCGCCCCGGAGTGGCCCCCCACCCACCCTGGTTCGTGTGTCGCTCAGCCCTCACATACGGGGGTCAACGACACAAGAACGAGTGCCGGGACCGCCTCAGCGGGGGGTGTGGGCCTCGACGAACCGGGTGACCAGGCCCGAGCGACCGCCGGAGATCACGCCCTGCTCGTCGAGATAGGTGGCGTAGGCGCCGGCGACGTCGCGGGCGATCTCGTCGGCCTTCTCCGAGTCCAGCACGAGCCGCCGACCGAGATCCGGCTCGTGCCAATCGGGCACCGCCTCCTCGACGTCGACCCACCCGTGGTCGGTGGTCGCCTCCACCCCGCCCCACGACGCCGTGACCTTGCCCGCGATCGGCTCGCTGTCGATGAAGGACTCCAGCTCGTTGATCACGTGGAGGGCGAGCCGGGCCTGGGCCACGGTGGCCGGCGTCCACTCGAAGGGCTCCCGTGGCGGGTTGGGGGTCCAGTGGAGTCGGAGCTTCATCGCCTCTCCCGGGGTGCCGATCGGCCCATCGTACGCCCGGGGCGGGGAGGTGCGGGCGGGGTCCGGGTGCGGTGGGAATGCCCCGGAGGCGACGGGCGTTGCGCGCATCCGACCCACCCGATCGCTACGCATCCCATCGTATGGCCACGACACACATCGACTTCTACTTCGACCCCATCTGCCCCTGGTGCTGGATCACCAGCCGCTGGCTGCGGGAGGTGGCGCCCCAGCGCGACGTGGAGCTCGCCTGGCGCCCCTTCTCGCTCCTCGAGAAGAACTACGGCATGGAGGGCGGCCACGGCAACGACGAGTACCGGGCGCGGTACGAGACGACCCACCGGATGCTCCGGATGCTGGAGGCCGCCCGCGAAGGTCACGGCGACCGGGCCGTCGACGATCTGTACCTCGAGTTGGGACGTCGGTTCCACCATGACCGGGATCGGGATCCCGACCTCGGCGAGGTCCTGGCGTCCGCCGGGATCCCGGGCACGCTCGCCGCCGCCGCCGACGACCCGGCGTGGGACGTGCCGATCAAGGCATCCATGGACCGGGCCATCGAGATCGCCGGCTACGACGTGGGGGTGCCGCTCATGGTCTTCGACGACGAGTGCGGCTTCTTCGGACCGGTCCTCTCGCCCCGACCGACCGGGGCCGGCGCCCTCGAGCTCTTCGATGCCGTCACGACGCTCGCCCGCCACCCCGGCTTCTGGGAGCTGAAGCGGGACCGCGATGGCCGCCCCGAGCTCGGCGAGCGTCCCTGACGGTCGGTACCGAGTACCGAGTACCGAGTACCGAGTACCGAGTACCGAGTACCCGGACGAGCCGTAGGCTCGTCCGCCATGTCCGAGTCGTTTTGGCCCACCCGGCGTCCGCTCGTCATCGGCGTCGCCGGCGGATCGGGCTCGGGGAAGACCACCATCACCGAGGCGATCATCGACGTCGTCGCCCCGGCGCCGGTGACGCTCATCCAGCACGACGCCTACTACCGGCACCGGCCCGACCTCACCTTCGAGGAGCGGACCCGGGTCAACTACGACCACCCCGACTCGCTCGAGACCGAGCTCATGGTGGCCCACCTGCAGGCCCTCGTCGCCGGTGAGCGGGCGGAGCTGCCGGTCTACGACTTCGCCACCCACCTGCGGACCGACGAGACGGTGCCGGTGCTCGCCGCCGACGTCGTGCTGGTCGAGGGGATCCTCGTGTTGACCGAACCGACCCTTCGCGAGCTCATGGACCTGCGGATCTTCGTCGACACCGATGCCGACATTCGGCTCGCCCGGCGAGCCCGCCGGGACGTCGCCGAGCGGGGCCGCAGCATCGAGTCGGTGCTCGACCAGTGGGAGGCCACGGTGCGGCCGATGTACCTCGAGTTCGTCGAGCCGTCCCGGCGCCACGCCGACCTGGTCATCCCCGAGGGCTACAACGACCGGGCGGTCCACACCCTGCAGGGCATGCTGCGGGACGTGCTCGCCCGCCGCTGACCGATACCCTCGGGGCATGGACACCGTCGCCGTCATCGGGGTGGGCGCCATGGGCACCGCCCTCGTCCGGGGCCTGGAGGCCGCCGGCTGGCAGAAACTCGACCTTCGACTCGCTGACGCCCGCATCGAGCGGGTGGGCGAACTGGGTGAGGCCGGCCACCTCGCCTGGACCGACCCCACCATCGCCGCCGAGTCGGCTCGGGTCGTGGTCCTCGCCACCAAGCCCGAGACCGTGCCCGCAGTCGCCGCCGAACTCCTGCCGGTACTCGGTCCCGACCACGTCGTCGTCTCGATCGCGGCCGGCATCCGCCTCGCCACGCTGGAACGGCTCCTGCCCGGGATCGCAGTGGTCCGGGCGATGCCCAACACCCCCTCGCTGGTGGGGAAGGGCATGACCGGGTACGCCGCCGGCGAATCGGCGTCCGACGACCAGGTCGCCGCCGTTGCGGGCGTCCTCGCCGCACTGGGCGACACCGTGGCGATCACGGAGGCCGAGATGGACGCCCTGACCGCGGTGTCCGGCAGTGGACCTGCCTACGTCTTCCTGCTCGTCGAGGCTCTCGCCGAGGCCGGCCGGGCCGAGGGCCTCGAGGGCGAACTGGCCGCCCGGCTCGCCCGTCAGACAGTGGTGGGCGCCGGTGCGCTCCTGGCCGCCGATCCGGCGTCGGCCGAGGAGCTTCGCCGCAGGGTGACCTCCCCGGGTGGCACCACCGAGGCCGCCATCCGCTCCTTCGAACAGGACGGTGTCCGCCGGGTCGTCCGCAACGCCGTGCAGGCGGCCCGGCAACGATCCGAGGCGATGGCGGCGGAGGTGCCTGCCGACGAGCCGGACCACCCCGCTCCGCCCGAGGCGTGAGCAGACGTCGATCCCCCGGTGGCGCCCCCGATGGCCGAGGGCTGATCGGCTCGGTACCGTTCGGGCCATGGCAGACGTAGGCGACCGACTCCCCGACCTGACCCTCACCGACCACACCGGCAAGGACCTGTCGCTCCGCGACCTCGGCTCCGCGATCGTGTTCTTCTACCCCAAGGCGATGACCCCCGGGTGCACGACCGAGGCGTGCGACTTCCGGGACCGCCACACCCCGTTCCTCGAGGCCGGTTACGAGGTGGTGGGGGTCAGCCCCGACGACCCGACGACCAACGCCCGGTTCGTCGAGCAGGAGCGGCTCACGTTCCGGCTCCTGTCCGACCCCGATCACGAGTTCGCCGAGGCCGTGGGGGCCTGGGGTGAGAAGAAGAACTACGGCAAGGTGTACGAAGGCCTCATCCGCAGCACGTTCGTGGTGGAGGACGGCGTCATCGCCCAGGCCTTCCGCAACGTCCGGGCCAAGGGCCACGTCGCCAGGATCGCCCGCGAACTCGGTCTGGAGGCCTGACCGGGGGGTGCCCCGAGGGCGCCGGAGTCGTAGAATGGGGGTGAAAGGGAGGTGCGCATGCGCCGCTCACTCGCCGTGGTCGTCGCCCTGGGGCTCCTGGTGGCCGCCTGTGGGGGCACGACGTCCCCCGACGACCCGACCACCACGTCGCCGGGCCAGGCCGAGACCACGACCACCACGTCGGCTCCGGACGAGACCACGACCACCGAGTCCCCCACCACCTCGACCCTGCCCGGCGAACCGATCGACTTCGGCCCTCGGGCCGGGGACCGGCTCATCGTCGTCGGGGTCGCGCACGACGACGTCCTCAACCTCCGGGCCGGTCCCGGGGTCGGCCAGGAGATCCTCGCCGAGTTGGCGCCGACCGCCGACGACGTCGTGGCCCGGGGCGCCACCCGCCAGTTGGACCGGTCGCTGTGGATCGAGGTCCGAGCCGACGGCACCACCGGCTGGGTGAGCCTCGCCTTCGTCGGCTACGAGGGCATCACCGACGACGCCACCGCCGCCACCATCGACGAGCTCGGGGGTCGGATCACCGCCGACTCCATGAGCGAGTTGGGGGCGCTCGTCGCCATCGCCTGGGCGTCGCAGGACCCCGCCTCCGACGTCGTCGAGGTGGTCGACGCCACCGTCGGCGATCTCGGTGAGGTCACCTACGACGTGATCGGCCTCGGCGACGATTCGGTGCTCGGGTTCCGGCTGGCGGTGTTCGGGGAGCCGGTCGACGGCGGGTTCTCGCTGCGGACGGTCGAGCGCACGACCATCTGTGGGCGCGGGGTCGACGCCGACGGCCTCTGCACCTGAGCGGCCGTATCCTCTGGTCGATGATTCGCCGCCTGCTGCTCGTCGCCGTGCTCCTCGCCGGGCTCGTGGCCGTCCCGGCCGCCGCCCAGGTGGGCGATCTCGACGTCGACGAGGTGGCCGCCGCCCTCCGTGCCGACGGCTACTGGGTGGAGGAGGGGATGCGCATCGACGAGTCGGCCGTGTCCGCCGCGCTCGACGGGGCCGACAACGTGCTCTACCTCATCGTGCTCGCCGACGACCGCGGCACCGACCCGGCCTTCATCGCCGAGGAGGTGGCCGCCCGCTTCGCGTCGGGGACCTTCATCGCCCGCACCGACGAGTTCCTCGGCGTCTACTCGATCGACTTCGGCCAGGACGCCGTCCGGCGAGCCAGCGACGCCTTCGTCCTCCCCGACGCCGAGGGGATCGAGGCCGCCGATCGGGCCCTGTCCGCCGCCACCGCGCCGGCCGGCGGGGGAGGCGGTGGGTTCCCGTGGGGCACCATCGTCCTCGTCGTGATCGGGGGTGGGGTGGCCTGGATGGTCATGTCGTCCAACCGCCGCTCGGCCACCGCCGCCGCCAAGCGCCTCGACGAGGCCCGCGAGCAACTGTCCGAGCAGGCCGACGACGTCGCCGACGACATCCTCGCCCTCACCGAGATCGTGCAGGCGTTCGACGACCCCGCCGCCACCGAGCACTACCGGGAGGCCAATCGGATCTTCGCCGAGACCGAGGAGTTGATCGTCGAGGCCACCCACGAACGAGAACTCGTCGACATCTCCAACCGGCTCACCGAGGCCGAGTGGCGGCTGGAGGCGGCCGAGGCGATCATCGACGGCCGCGAGCCCCCGACCAAGCCGACGACCCGCCCGATCGAGTGCTTCTTCCACTCCACCAAGGCCGGCGTCGAGGAGGCGACGATCGAGACCCCGGCCGGGGAGAAGACCGTCAGCGTGTGCCGGGACTGCGCCGAGCGCCTGCGCCGGGGCGAGGACCCGGCCGAACGCCAGATCCAGGTCGGCGGCCGCCCGGTGCCCGCCGGGATGGCGCCCCGGTCCTACGGCGGCGGCGGGGTGGACCCGATGGGCGTCTTCGGGGTGATGATGGCGGGCCAGATGATGCGCCGGCACTCGTGGGGCGGCGCCCGCCCCGGCCGCCGACCGCGCCCGTCCGGCCGGATCGGCTCCCCGGGCCGAATGGGCGGAGGACGCGCCAGCCGGCGGCTCTAGGCCGAATCCCTTGACACGGCCCGGGGGCCCGTCGCTCAGGGGCACCTCATCCTGAGAAATCCCCCCGGAGGGGGGATGGGCCCCACGGAGCGCAGCGGAGTGGGAGGGGGGACCCGCACCGCGCTCGAGGAGCCGACGTTTGCGGGATCCTCGCCGCTCTCTGTCGGTCGGCTCGCAAACACGGCATCGCCGATGCCACCATCCGCCACGCCCTCGACCGTGCCATCACCGTGATCGACCTCGATCCCGACGCAGACCCGCCAAAGGTCCTCGCCATCGGACCCGACCGCGCCGGCAACCTGCTGGAGATCATCTCGCTGGAGCTCGCCGACGACGTCACCCTGGTGATCCACGCCATGCCTCTCCGACCGACCTTCTACGACCTGCTCCCACAAACCAGGGAGGACATGCCATGACCGAACCACTGACCCGTCGCACCCGCAGCGGCCGCACCCTCTCCGACGAAGAGATCGACGCCCTCTCCGACGAAGTCGCCGAGACTGACTACGACGTCGAAGCCCTCAAGACCCGGCGCCGTGGCCGGCCTTCGATGGGATCGGGTCCCGCCGACGTCGTGCCGGTCCGTCTCGACCCTGAGCTTCGGGCGGCGATCGAGGCGCGCGCCGAAGCCGAGCACACCACCACCAGCGAGATCATCCGTGAGGCGATCCGCCGGTTCCTCGAGGTCGCCTGACCGAAACCCGCTCCATGGCGCGTCCGTAGGCGTCCACCCCTGTCCGCACGTGTCGCTGCAACGCTCTGACCAGGGGTTCTGGTTCGGAGGGGTCCACTCAATCCATGCTGGAGCCTTCGGGAGGCTGACCCCGATCAAGACCTGTTGATCGTGATCGTGCAAGGAGCGTTCACGGAGACCCATCTCGCGCGGGCTCTGAACTGTTCGTGGACCAGGGGCTGAATGCGGAACGGGCCGGCGATCGAGTCTCGGTCGACGGGGATGGGGTCAGGGCCGAGACGTCGTCGAGTGGCTCACCTGATGCGAACCTCGCACTCATCAACGCCTCCGACGAGCAGGCGGAGGAGACGTTGCAGCCGTTGATCGATGCGCTGGGGGTGCGGGGCGACGGCGAGTCGGGCGGCTGAACTCCGCATGTCGACCCTCCTTGGGGGTGTCTGGTAGGTGGCGGTGGAGGACTGTCCGATCGTCTCGGGTGGGGTCTTCACCAAGGTGGGCACCCTGTTGGTGACGATCGACGCCGACACCGGCGACCACGCCCGCCTGCTGGCACTGCGACCCCCGGGGTTCTCGGGGCCCACGGATGTCGCCTCGGAGACCGACCCGCCACCATCGACCATCGAACCCTGCCACGGCCTAGCATCCCCCCGGCATCCAGCGAGAGGACGACGAGGTGTTCCAGCGCATCTGGGCCTACATCAAGCAGCTGTTCAAGGGCACGGCCGAGTCGGTCATGGACCCGAAGATCGAGATCGAGGCCGCCATCAGCGAGGCCAAGAAGCAGGACCAGGCGCTGCGCAACCAGGCCGCCAAGGTCATCGCCCACCGGACCCAACTCGAGCAGAAGCTCGAGAAGGCTGCCGACAACGCCGGCGAGTCCCGCGAGATCGCCAAGCAGGCGCTCATGAAGGCCGAGGAGGCAAAGGCCGCGGGGGACACCGCCGGCTATGAGAAGTGGACCCGGGCCGCCCAGGCCCAGGCCCTCAAGATGCAGGCCGCCGAGAACAACCTCAACAGCCTCCGCGAGCAGTACGAGATCGCCGCCTCCCAGGCCGACGAGGCCAAGAAGGCCGTGCAGATGAACGCCTCCCGCGTCCAGGAGCTCGCCGCCAAGCGGATGGAGCTGCTCGGCCAGCTCGAGCAGGCCAAGATGCAGGAGTCGGTCAACCAGGCGATGTCGTCGATGACCGCCGCCCTCGACATGGAGGCTCCGTCGCTGGCCTCGGTCGAGGAGAAGATCAGCCGGCGGATGGCCGATGCCAAGGCGCACGCCGAACTGGCCGAGTCCACGCCCGAGGGCGCCGAGGCCGAGTTGCGGGAGGCAATCTCGATCGCCGGTGCCGACGCCAAGCTCGAGGAGCTGCGGGCGGAGCTGGGACTCAACGAGCCGGGCGCCTGACCGCCCGGCTACCGGGTCGGGTCCCCAAGCTGGAGGAGTTGCTGGCGGGTCAGACCTGAGCAGTCTGGGTCAGCAATCGGCCATGGCGACGAGGGCGTCACAGATCTGGCGGCGGCCCTCCGCACCAAGCGAGCCGAGGCGCCGGGTCAGCACCGACTTGGGAACCGCTGCGAGGTTGTCGAAGGTCGCAACGCTGTCGTGGTCGATGCCCTCATCGGGACCTACCGGTATGCACGTCGGAATGGCCCGGATCGTGGACGTGATGGGCGCTACCACGACGTTGTTGAGCACGGGGATGACGTCCGAGCGCGAGACGACGAGGACCGGGCGGCGCTTCTGATTGGGCGTCTCCATCAGCCACAGTTCGGCTTGGGCTACCACGGCTCGGCGTCGGTGAGCGCGATGGCGTTGGTCATGGCGAGAAGGTCGTCGTCGGCCGTCTGAGGGGCCTCCCGGTACGACTGGGCGATCATGGAGCCGACCCGGGCGCGGCGCACCGTCTCGGCGAGGTGATGCACACCCCGTCGAACCACGGCTGAGCGGCTGTCGCCGACGCCGCTCTCGACGAGCTCGTCGATCAGGGCGAGTTCCTCGGCAGTGAATCGGGTGGGTACGGATTTCGTCATACGGATCAGTATACGACGTGTGGTGCCTCGTTCGCCCCGGCACCCGGTACTCAGGACTCGGAATTTGAGCACGCGCTCAACCCGGCGCCGACGTCCCTACACTCCCACCCCATGGCGGTCACCGAGACCCGACCCGACGAAGAACGGACCGCTCGACCACGGCCCTCGGCGTCCACCATCCTCGGTGGGCTGGCGGTCGTCTCGGTCATCGGCACGCTCGGTCTCTGGGCCGTCGGTTCGGCCCCCTGGACCAAGTACGTCCCCGAGGTGGGCCGCGAGGTCTTCGGGAACATTCCCTTCGTCCTCGAGGCGGTCTTCTACGTCGCCGTCGCCGCCTTCCTCGGGATCATGTTCTGGCTGTTCGCCCTCCGAGCCAGGGCGTGGCAGCGGGGTGGCGCCGAACGTCGCACGGGCATGTGGCGGGAGCGGGTCGCCGAACTGAGTCGGGGCATGCGGATGCAGACGCTGCTGGAGGACCGGGCCGCCGGGCTCATGCATGCCCTCGTCTACTACGGCTTCATCGTGCTGTTCCTTGGCACGGTCACCCTGGAGATCGACCACCTGCTGCCGCAGAACCTCAAGTTCCTCGAGGGGGGCTTCTACCAGGGCTATTCCTTCGTCCTCGACCTGGCGTCGGTCGCCTTCCTCGGCGGACTCGCCTGGGCGGCCGTGCGACGGTACGTGCAGCGCCCGTGGCGGCTGCGGTCCAAGACCAAGGCCGAGGACGGTTGGATCCTGTTCACGCTCGCCGTCATCGGCGTGACCGGGCTGCTGACGGAGGCCGCCCGGATCGCCTGGATGGGGACCCCCGACTTCGAACGGTGGAGCTTCGTCGGCTACCCGATGTCGTTCCTCTTCGCCGAGGCCTCGGCCGGGGCCTGGCACCGGGTCTTCTGGGTCACCCACGCGGCGTCGTTCGTGGCGTTCCTGGTCGTGCTGCCCACCACCAAGCTGCGGCACATGGTGACGAGCCCGGCGAACATGTTCCTCGCGCCGAACGACCGCCCCAAGGCTGCCATGAAGCCACTCCCGAACCTCATGGAGACCGACCAGGAGACGTTCGGTGCCTCGGTCGTCTCCGAGCTCACCTGGAAGCAGCTCTTCGACACCGACGCCTGCACCGTGTGCGGTCGCTGTACGTCGGTGTGCCCGGCCAACGCCACCGGCAAGGCGCTCGACCCCCGTGAGATCGTGATGAAGGTGGGCGAGGTGTCCTCGGCCACCGCGGACACGCCGGTGAGCACCCCCGTCTCGCTGGCCACCGGCATCGACATCACCACCGACTCGTTGTTCGAGCGGATCACCAACGACGAGATCTTCGCCTGCACCACGTGCCGGGCCTGCGACGAGATCTGCCCGGTCGACATCGAGATCGTCGACAAGATCCTCGACATGCGTCGGTACAAGACGCTCATGGAGTCGGACTTCCCCACCGAGCTCGGCAAGGCGTACATGGCGCTCGAGAACCAGGGCAACCCGTGGGGGATGGCCCAGTCCGCCCGGGCCGACTGGGCCAAGGACCTCCCCATCGACGTCCCGATCCTCGGCGAGGACAAGAAGACCGCCGAGTACCTCTACTGGGTCGGCTGTGCGGGCTCGTTCGACGACCGCAACGTGGCGGTCACCAAGTCGGTCGCCACCCTGCTCGACGCCGCCGGCGTCGACTACGCCATCCTCGGCCCCAAGGAGGGCTGCACCGGCGACCCCGCCCGGCGCTCGGGCAACGAGTACCTCTTCCAGATGGCCGCCTTCGAGAACATCGCCACCCTCGATGGGCACGGCGTCACGAAGATCATCACCCAGTGCCCCCACTGCCTGACCACCCTCGGCAAGGACTACCAGCAGTTCGGCGGGGACTACGAGGTCATCCATCACAGCCAGCTGCTGGCCGAGCTGGTACGGCGGGGCCACCTCGACGTCGACCTCGGCGGGCGCACCGTCACCTACCACGACCCCTGCTATCTCGGCCGTGGCCACGACGTCTACGTCGACCCACGCGAGGTGGTGGCGACGAGTGGTCGCCTCATCGAGATGGAGCGCAGCGGACCGGGGTCCTTCTGCTGTGGGGCCGGCGGCGCCCGGTTCTTCATGGAGGAGTCGACCGGCAAGAAGGTCAACATCGAGCGCTCCGAGGAGGCACTCGCCACCGGCGCCGACACGGTGGCGGTGGGCTGCCCCTTCTGCTTCGTGATGATGGACGACGGTGTGAAGGAGCTCGGCGGCGACGGGGTCGAGGTCAAGGACCTCGCCATGCTGCTCGCCGAGTCGCTGCGGACCGATGGCGAGCCGACGACCCCGGAGGCCTGACGCCGAGTCGTCGACCCGTGGGCGGCGTGTTGCCTGCGTCGGCTCGGCAGGCGCCCGTCAACCCGCTCGCAACTCCTCGACGAGCGGTGCGACCCAGTCGGCCGCCGCCCGGAGGAACGCCTCGTCATCGTTGAGGCTCGGCAGGGCCAGGGTCTCCACCCGGTCCTCGAGGTCCCGACGCACGTAGCCGACGTCGAGCATCGTCTCGTGGTTGTCGGTCACGAACCCGATGGGGGCGAAGACGATCGCCCGGGCCCCGAGGTCGAGGAGGTTGTCGGCCGACTGGGCCATGTCCGGCTGGGTCCACTTGCCCGGCGTGGGGTGGTTCATCCAGCCGATGTGGACGAGCGGGAACCGGGACACCAGTCGGGACCGGACGGCATGGAACAGCATCTCCGACTCCCGGATCCCCACCTCGTGGCCCTTTGACTCGAGCGGGCAGCCGTGCAGCAGCAGCATGATCCCGACCTGGGAGGCGGCGTGGTGGCCGAGGAGCGGCTCGACGCCCGCGGTGATGTGCTCGGCCAGTCGGCCGACGAACTCGGGACGGTCGACGAAGCTCGGCAGGTAGCGCATCTCGCGGACCCAGTGGTGGTCGTCGCCCAGTGCCTCGTTCACCTGCTGGACGACCAGGCCGGACGTGAAGACCGAGTCCAACACCTCGAGCGGGTACACGACCAGCCGGTCGAAGCCTGCCTCGCGGATCCGGGGGAGGACCTGTTCGGGCAGGTCCCCGTCGCAGAAGTTGAGCGCGGTGAAGACGGCTACGTCCGCGCCGAAGCGTTCCTGCAACTCGGCCTCGATGCCCGCACGTTGGCGCTCGAAGATGTCGTTGTGGGGCGAGTGGTAGTGGTCCGCCCGCTCCCACTCCCGTCGGGTCCGTCGCCCGAGGAGGCGGGCCATGGTGGGCACCACCGGCTCGGGGAAGCGGATCGACTTGGAGACGAGCAGTCGCAGCGACCGCTCGTTGTACTCCGCATGCTCGTGGTCGTGCTCGACCTCGCCGTACCCACCGAGCAACACCGCCACCCGTTCGGCCATGGGGAATCCTCTCGTTTCGTGGTGGGAGGCTACGGCTTCCGGCCGGTGGGTCGTCCGGGGTCGCCTACGCTGCCGCCCCATGCCGATCGGGTACCAGGGCGAGGCCTTCTCGTATTCACACACCGCCGCCGGGGAGCTGTTCGGCGACCGGGAACGGATCGGGTTCTCCACCTTCCCCGCCGCCTTCGACGCCCTCGTCGAGGGCGCGGTCTCCCGGCTGGTGTTGCCGGTCGAGAACTCGACCACCGGCAGCGTGCTGCCCGTCCTCGACAACCTCGTCGGCGGTGCGAGCCACATCGTCGGCGAGCACTACCTGGCGGTCCGCCATGCGGTCCTCGGGGTCCCGGGGGCGACGCTCGCCGACGTGACCGAGATCCACAGTCACCCCCAGGCGCTGAGCCAGTGCGTCGCGTGGATCGTCCACCACGGCTGGGAGCCGATCCCCGTCCACGACACCGCCGGGGCGGTCCGGCTCGTGGCCGAGCGCGGTGACCCGGCCATCGCCGCCCTCGCCCCACCCTGGGCGGCCGACGCCCACGGCCTCGAGGTGCTGGCGACGGACGTGATGGACCGGGCCCACAACACGACCCGGTTCATCGTCCTCGAGCGCGGTCCTGCCGCGGTGGCCGACGATGCCGACAAGACCTCCATCGCCTTCGAGACTGCCCACCGGCCCGGGGCACTGGCGCTGGTCCTGACCGAGCTCGGGCTGCGGGGCGCCAACATGACGCGCATCGAGTCCCGGCCCACCGACGAGGCCTGGACGTACCGGTTCTTCGTCGACCTCACCCATCCACCGGGGCCGGCCGGGTGGGCGTCGGTCTTCGACCCGTTGCCGGCGACGATGTCGGCGCTCCACCATCTGGGGTCATACCCCGCCGCCGTCCGGCCGGAGTGACGCCCCGAGCGGGGCGCAGGCGTCGCGGGCGGCATCGAGCGGCGTCGGTGTGAGCGGGACCAGCGCGCTCGGCTCGAGGCCGAGCGCCCGGCGTGCGGCAGGGACGACGTCGGCGTCCACCACCCGGTTGAGCACGAGATGGGGCCGTGGCCAGGGCCAGGCCTCGACGAGGGCGATCCCCCGCAACAAGCCCTGCACCGTGGCATCGAGGACGAGCACGACCTCGTCTGCGCACCACCCGACCCGCGAGGCGAACGGCAGTGGGGCATCGACGACGACGAGGTGGTGTTGCTCGGCGGCGGCGTCGACGACGTCGACGCCCGCCGTGGGGTCCGGACGGCCGGGGAGGGCACCGATGGTCAGGACCGTCGGCCCGTCCGGATCGGGCTCGGACAGGTGGTCCGGGTCGAGGGAGCCCGGCGGCGGCGGGGGGAGCCCGAGGCCCGGTCCGACGCCCGGGACGTCGTCGGTGTCCACGATCGCCACCCCGGGACCGGCCAGCCCGATCGCCACCGTGGTGAGCCCGGCGCCTCGAGGTCCGACGGTGGCGACCACCCGACCCGGCCGTGGGGCGGCCGGCTTCGGCGGGATCGCCAGCCGCCGGAGCAGTGTCACCGGGTCGACCGACTCCTCGACGACGAGGTCCGTGCCCAGCGAGGCGAGCGCCTCCCGGCCCGGGTCGTCGCCCGTGGGGTGCACGCCGATGATCGCCGTACCGGCCGATCTGACCGATGCCACCCGGGCGGCGGAGAGCCAGGCCGTCTCGGCGCCGACGACGAGCCAGTCGGGTCGGGGCAGCGCCGCCAGGTCGATCGGCTCGTAGATGCGCCCGACGAGGCGGGCCAGACCGGTCCGGCGGGCGGCGGCAGCGAGTCGCGCCTCCCACGGCCTCGCCGACAGCACCGTGGCGACCGATGGCCGCGTCATCGTCGTCCTCCCGGCTCGAGGTCGACGGCCACCACATGGGCGAGCGAGATGGCGATGCCGTCGACGACAACGTGGTCGGCGCCGACCACCGGGATCCCCAAGCGGCGCCCGCCGTCGGTCGTTGCCACCTCCACGAGCGACGCCCGGTCCTCGGCCTCGACCAGGAGGTCGACCAGTGTGCGATGGCGGCGATGGGCGATGGCGGCCGCCGCCTGCTCGGCGGCGAGCACGGCGTCGAAGAGGCGCCGCCCCTCCCGTGACAGCGAGACCAGGTCGGGGTGGCGCAGCGCATCCATGAACATCGTTATACATCGTCGACTTCGGTCATGCCACCGGGGGAGGGTGTCGATGTTTCGCGACCCGGCCGTAGGCTCACCGCATGGGACCGGTACGGATCGAGGGCTATGGCCATGGCGGCCTCGGCGTGGCTCGCCTCGACGGCAAGGTCCACTTCGTCGAGGGGGCCATCCCCGGCGACGTCGTCACGATCGACGTGACCCGGGACCGGCCTCGATGGGCCCGGGCCACGGTGGCCGAGGTCGTCGCCCCCGGCCCCGACCGCCGGGTCCCGCCGTGTCCCCACGCCGGCACCTGTGGTGGCTGCGACCTCCAGCACGCCACCGAGTCGGCCCAACGGCGATGGAAGCGCGGCGTCGTCGCCGAGCAGTTGACCCGGCTCGGCGGGGTGACCGACCCCCCGGTGGCCGAGACGGTGGTGCCGGGTACCGACCTCGGGTACCGAAATCGGATGGACTTCGCCGTCGACGACGGACGGCCGGCCCTGCGACGCCGCTCGAGCCACGACCTGGTCCCCCTCGACGTGTGCCTGCTGCTCGCCCCACCGCTCGCCGACCTCTTCGACCGACTCGGGGACCTGGAGGACGTGACCGGCCTCACCATGCGCGCCGGGCTCGCCACGGGGGAGGGACTGGTCGTGGTCGACGGGCCGGTGCCGGCGTCCGCCGCCGACTGGGGGGTGCCGATCTGCCGGGCGACCGACCGGGGGATCGAGCCGTGGCTGGGTCGCGACCACCTCCACGAGGTGGTCGCCGGCCGTCGACTGCGGATCACCGGCCGAGCGTTCTTCCAGACCAACACGGCCGGGGCCGAGGCCCTCGTGGCGGCGGTGGCCGACGCCGTCGCCGGTCGATCGGGGACCTTGCTCGACCTCTACGCCGGCGGTGGCCTGTTCGCCGCCACCGTCGGTGCCGACTTCGATCGGGTGGTGGCCGTCGAGGTCGACCGGGTCGCCGTCGCCGACCTCCACCACAACCTCGCCGACTCGGCCGCCGAGGTGCATGCGGGCCGGGTGGAGGACGTGCCGTTGTCGGGCTCCGGCCAGGTGACCGCGGTGGTCGATCCACCCCGTCGGGGCCTCGGGCGCGACGGTGTCGCCTCGGTGCTGTCGGCCTCCCCGGACCGCATCGTCCACGTCGCCTGCGATCCCGCCTCCCTCGGACGGGACGTCGGGCTGTTGGCCGAGGCCGGCTACCGACTGGTCTCGGTCACCCCGATCGACCTGTTCCCCCAGACCCACCATGTGGAGGCGGTGGCGGTGCTCGACCGCTGAGCCGCCGATCGTCTCGGGGAATCCCCCCGAAGGGTGTCGGATCGCGCGACAGGCCCGACACTTGCCCCGGGTCCCCTGACCGTCTTGGGAGATCCCCCCGGAGGGGGGATGGGACCCACGGAGCGAAGCGGAGTGGGAGGG
>CAZTLW010000009.1:0-3648 GCA_964614585.1 uncultured Acidimicrobiia bacterium
CCCATCGTCCCGATGTTCACATGCGGCTTCGACCGCTCGAACTTCTGCTTGGCCACCTCAATCTCCTTGTTCGTCGATGGCGGGCTGTCCCTGTGGCTGACGGTGCCGTAGCGGCGGGCGGACTCGAACCGCCGACCTCTCGATTATGAGTCGAGCGCTCTTACCGACTGAGCTACGCCGCCGCACGTGCAGGCTGTCGCCTGGACCTGTTCCGGTTGTCGTGGTCGCTTGCGCGGCCACGCGCACCGCCCCCGTGTGCCGGGGTGGGGTGCCGAGCCTCCTACCAGAATCGAACTGGTGACCTCTTCCTTACCATGGAAGCGCTCTGCCGACTGAGCTAAGGAGGCAGGGGACCTGAATTGTACGTGCCGGGAGGAGGATTCGAACCTCCGAAGGCTGAGCCGGCAGATTTACAGTCTGCTCCCTTTGGCCGCTCGGGCATCCCGGCAGGGCCCCGGGTACCCGGAGCGGGCGCGCAGGATAGCGGCGGGCCCCTGCGTACGGACAATCTCCCTCGTGCGCTTCATTCATTTCAGGTATCATTGAAGTGAGATGGCTGCACACGACCTTCCCGAACGACTCGGGGCCTGGGTCGACGCCGGGCTGATCACGCGAGACCAGGCCGACGCCATCCGGAACCACGAGGCTCAGACCGAAGAACACGGGCTCCCCAAGTGGGTGGAACCCGTCGCCTACCTCGGCGCCGCCCTCGTGGCGGTCGCCCTCTTCCTCTTCGGGATCGAGGTGTGGGACCGCCTCGAGACGTGGGGCCAGATCGCCCTCGCCGCCGTCATCACCCTCGTGCTGGCGGGCGCCGGTCTCCTCCTCCACCGCTCCGACGCCGCCCCGGCCCGCCGGGCCGCGTCGTTCGCCTGGTTCCTCACCGTCGCCGGGGTGGCGGCGACCGTCGGGCTCACGCTGTTCGAGGCGACCGACCTGCCCGATGACTGGTCCATCCTGCTCACCGGCCTGGCGGCGTTCGTGTCCGGTGTGGCGCTCTACCTCGTCGCCCGCACGGGCCTCCAGCAGGTGGCGATGGCCGCCGGCGCCGTCTTCACGATCGCCGCGATCCCCGAACTGCTGCCCCTGGCAGAAGTCTGGATGGTGACGCTGCTGTTCTTCGCCGTCGGCGTCGTGTGGCTGCTGTTCACCTGGGCCGGCCTGCTGCGACCGGCGGGCGCCGGTTGGGCAATCGGGTCGCTCCTGACCCTGACGATCGGCTTCGCCACGTTCGAGTCCGGCGATGCTCTCTGGGCCATCATCGGCATCGTCATGAGCCTCGTGCTCGTGTTCCTGTCTACCCGGGTCGACGTCCGGACCCTGCTCGGGATCGGGGTGTTCGGCCTGGTCGTCTGGATCCCCGCCACGGTGACCAACCTCTTCGAGAGTTCCATCGCCGTCCCGGTGGCGATCCTGATCACCGGGGTCGTCACCCTCACCGTCGTGATCGCAGCGGTCAGGATGCGCCGGGCCAACCCGCCCGAGGCCATCACCGCCCGGGACGAGGAGACGGTCGATGCGTGACCGCACGACGATCGCCGTCGTCGGCGCCGGGCTCGCCGCCGTCGCCGCGATCCTCGTGATCGTCTTCGGCGCCATCCAGCCCATCCCCGACTTCGCCCCGCTGGAGGGGAGCGGCGAGACGGGCTACGTCGCCTATGTCCGCGACGGGGGCGGCGACCCCGGTGGGGTGGTCGTCGTCGACCTGGGGGCGGCGACCTCCGTCGAGGTCGACCTCGGCCGGGAGGGAGAGGTGCTCGGCTGGGACGACGACGGCAGTCTCGTCATGGTGCGCTTCGGGCCCGGGGCCGAGCAGTTCATGCTCATCGACCCCGCCACCGGGGAGCAGGTCGGTGAACTCGATGTCCAGGAGGGCCAGCGCTTCTTCGAGGAGGACGAGCCCGTCTGGATCGACCACGACGACGGTCTGCTCATTCTCGAGCGCGACCGGGACGGGCTCACCGCCTCCTTCGCGGCGCCCGAGTCCTACGACGTGGGCAGCGCGGCGGCCATGGGCGACGAGCGGATCGTGTTCGTGGATGAACTCGGGCGGGTCGCCGTCACGGGGCCCGGCGAGGACGTGGTCCCGGTACTGGTGGCCGACGACGCCCTCGAGTGGTGGCGGGTGACCGGCCGGGATCAGTAGCGGATCGGGCCGGCCATCTCCTCGAGGCGCTGGATGCGCGCCTCGATGGGCGGATGGGTCGAGAAGAGATTCCCGAAGCCCCCGCCGCGGCGGTCGAGCGCCTTGCGGGGATTCTCGATGTAGAGCGAGGCGGTGGCCGGGTTGACGTCCATCGGCACCCGGCCGGTGGCGGCTCCGATCTTGCGGAGGGCGGAGGCGAGGGCGAGTGGCTTGCCGGTGAAGCCGGCCCCCGACTCGTCGGCCTGGAACTCCCGCGACCGGGAGATGGCGCTGCGGATGAGCAACGCCGCCAGCGGCGCCAGCAGGAACGAGGCGATGCCGACGATCGCTGCGATCGGGTTGTTGGCGTCCCGGCGGCCACCGCCGAACCAGAAGGCCATGCGGGTGAGGATCGTGATGGTGGCCGCCAGCATCGCCGCGACCGACCCGATGAGGATGTCGCGGTTGGCAACGTGGGCGAGTTCGTGGCCGAGCACGCCCTCGAGTTCGTCGCGGTCGAGGATGTCGAGCAGCCCGGCCGTGACCGCCACCGCGGCGTGGTTGGGGTCGCGGCCGGTGGCGAAGGCGTTGGGCTGGGGGTTGTCGATGAAGTGGATCGACGGCATGGGCATGTCGAGCCGGTAGGTGAGGTCGCGAACGATCTCGAACACGAAGGGGAACTCCTCCTCCGACGCCGGACGGGCCCGGGAGACGGCGAGGGCGATCTTGTCCGAGAAGAACCAGGCCGAGAAGTTCATGGCGCCGGCGAGGATCAGACCGAACCAGAACCCACCTTCGGGGAAGAGCGCGATGGCGATCCCCCAGACGAGGGCCGACATGAGGGCGAGGAGGGCGACGGTCTTGAGGTTGTTGGCCACGGTGCCCGAAATTCTATGGAGGGGTGGGGCGTAGGGCCGTAGGGTGCCGCCGGTGCCCACCTTCACCACCGAGCGACTTCACGTCGTCCCATGGCGAAGGGCGCTCGGCCCGGATCCGATGGCGGAACTGGCCGGCCTGCTCACGCCGGCCAACACGGTGCATCTCGCACCCGAGTGGCAACGCGTCCCCGCCGACGTCGACCGGTGGCTGGACGCACGGGACGCCGAGGGCACTGTCTTCCTCGGGCTGACCGCCGACGACCTGCCCGCCGCCCTCCTCGTCACCGACCTCGTCGAGGGCGATGTGCCGGTGGAGGTCCGAGTCGGCTTCGTGATCGCCGGGGTCGCTGCGGGCCGGGGCCTGGCGACCGAGCTCCTCGGAGGGTTTGCCGCCTGGGCGGTCGGGCGCGGCGTCGAGCGCCTCGTGGCCGGGCTCGACCCGGCGAACCTCGCGTCCCGCCGGGTGCTCGAGAAGGCCGGCTTCGCACCCGATCCGACGGCTCCGGAGGGTGGCGTCATGGTCGCCGATCTGGGTGGTCGGTTGCCGCGACTCCAGGATGGGGAGGTGGTGCTGCGGCCGTGGCGGACGGGCGACGCCGCCGCCCTGCACCCGGCGATGCAGGATCCCGAGATCGTGCGGTGGAT
>CAZTLW010000009.1:3748-33269 GCA_964614585.1 uncultured Acidimicrobiia bacterium
GCGACGCCGCCGCCCTGCACCCGGCGATGCAGGATCCCGAGATCGTGCGGTGGATGGCGATCGACCAGCCGTACACGCTCGAAGATGCCGATGGGTTCATCGCCGGGACGGGGCAGGCGTGGGAGAAGCGGATTGCGGCCCACTTCGTGATCGAGGTGGATGGCCGGTTGGCTGGCTACCTGGGTGTCCTGTCGGTGGAGGACGGGATGCGGGTCGTGGAGTTGAG
The DNA here is from genome assembly GCA_964614585.1 of uncultured Acidimicrobiia bacterium. Classification (GTDB taxonomy): domain Bacteria; phylum Actinomycetota; class Acidimicrobiia; order Spongiisociales; family JAENVV01; genus JAHEFX01. Next base: position 3,975 of record CAZTLW010000009.1, read on the forward strand.
CTACTGGGTGGTCGCCGAGGCCCGGGGGCGAGGTGTGGCCCGGGCTGCCGTGGCGCTGGCGGTGGGGTGGGTTCGGGACGAGTTGGCGGCCGAGCGGATCGAGCTCGGGATGCTCGCCGGGAACGAGACGTCCCGCCGGGTCGCCGAGGCGAACGGTTTCACCTTCGAACGGACCCAGCCGAGCGGGAAGCTCCTCGACGGTGAACCGGCCGACGAGTGGGTGTTCGTGCTTGGCTGATTCCGTGGGCCGTGAGCGTCGCCTTCCGACGCTCACAACCCAGGGTCGGGGTCTGGGCGACGCTCACAACCCAGGGTTGGAGGCGTCGGGTGGGGTCAGCGGTTCGGTGGGGTCCAGACGCCCTTGGCCGGGCCCGGGGCGAACTGCTCGCCGACCGGCACCTGGCAGGCGCCGTGATTGCAGTACCCCATCGGGTTCTTGTGGAGGTACTGCTGGTGGTAGTCCTCGGCGTAGAAGAAGGGGCCGAAGTCCTCGATGACGGTCGTGATGGTGCCGTAGCCCGCCTCGTCGAGCTTCGATTGGTACGCATCCTGGGAGGCCTCGGCGATGCGCCGCTGCTCGTCGTTCGTCACGAAGATCGCCGAGCGGTACTGGGTGCCGACGTCGTTGCCCTGCCGGTTGAGGGTGGTGGGGTCGTGCTGCTCCCAGAAGTGGCGGAGCACCTCCTCGAAGGGGAGCTCGGCGGGGCGGTACACGACGAGCGCCACCTCGGCGTGGCCGGTGTCGGCCGTGCACACCTCGCGATAGGTGGGGTAGTCGGTGGTGCCGCCCTGGTACCCGGCGGCGGTGGTGAACACGCCGGGCAGCTGCCAGAAGATCCGCTCCGCGCCCCAGAAGCAGCCCATGCCGAACGAGACGTGCTCGGTGTCGTCGGGGAACGGGGGGTGCATCGACGTGCCGAGCACCTCGTGGGTCTCGGGCACCGAGTAGGGGTAGTCGGTGCGATCGGCCGGGGGCTCGGAGCGGTTCCAGAAGGCCATGGGGTAGAGGGTAGGAGCGGAGCAGCCGTGGCGCCGAGGCTCGTTCTGGGGGCTGACAACCGCATTTCCGCAGGTGTGAACCCTGGGTTGCCGATCCGGCGCAGGCCTCAACCCTGGGTTCGCTCAGAGCCGGGCCACAACCACCCGGAAATCGCCCAAGCCGCGGGGGTGCATGAGGGTCTCCGCCTCCGTGCGGATCGACCGGACCTGCAGGCGCTCCATGGGGGCCGTCTCATCCGTCGAGCGGGCCAGCTCCAGCTCCCGGTGCCGCAGCCCCGACAGGCGCTCGCGCAGGCCCAGCGACGCCAGGAAGTCGTCCTGGCGGTGCACCTCCACCTCCGCCCCGGCTGCCTCCAACGCCGCCCGCAGCGCCGTGACGTTCACGTCGACCGTGATGTCCGTCTCCCCCGGCTCCGCCAACGGGTGCGGGCCCAGATGGTGCGACCGGTACGTCCGCAGGGTCCCGTCCTGCCGCCGCGGCGCCAGGTTCTCCGTCACGTCGCCATAGTCGACCAACACCAGCGTTCCCCGCCCCAACCGATCCAACGCGTCCGTCACCCACGCCGCCGCCGCCAGTTGCACCTCCACGATCCCCCGCTCCGGGCAGGGCAATCCGAATCGCTCGGCCCACTCGGCCACGTCCGGCCGGGCATCGACCGTGACCAGCACCAGCTCGCCGTCCTGCTCGCCGACGAACCGCTCGGTCCACCCATCGCCCTCGCGGATGGCGAGCGCCACCGGCAGGTTGTCCAACAGCTCGTTGGCGATCACCACGCCCTCGATCGGCTCGGGGACGTCGGCGAGGCCCGCCACCACCCGGTCGGCGCCGACAACGCCAGCGAGGACGGTGCGGGCGGCGGGTGAGGCCTCGATGGCCCAGGCCTCAACCTCCCGCTCCAGCGTCGCCAGCAGTGGGCGCAGCAGCGAGCCGCTGCCGGCCGCCACCTCCACCACCCGGCGGCCGTCGACCCGGGCCAACTCGGCATCGACGAACGTCGCGAGGGTCTCGCCGAACAGGGGGCTCACCTCGGGGCTGGTCAGGAAGTCGCCCGCCTTCTCGCTGCGAAGGACGTCGCCGCCGAAGAACCCGTCCGGGTCGTACAGGGCGACGGCCTGGAAATCGTCGAACGGCAGCGGGCCCTCGGCGTCGATCCGGGCGAGGAGCCGCTCCTTGAGGGAGGCCACCTAGCCGCCGGCGATGACGGCCGACGCCCGGCCGAGCGTGTCCGCGATCCCCGGCAGGATGCCGAGCACGATCACCATCGCCACCGACAGGCCCAGCGCCAGTCGCATCGAGCCGGCGATCCCCACGTCGAGGTCCAACAGGTCCTCGGGGGTGGGGTCGAACCACATGGCCTTCACGACCTTGGCGTAGTAGAAGAACGCCACGACGGCGTTCACCGCCGCGATGACGCCGAGGACGATGCCCCACTCCTCGCCGGTGCCGATCACCGACCGGAACATGACGAGCTTGGCGTACCAACCGGCCAGTGGCGGGATCCCGGCGAGGCTGAAGAAGAACAGCGAGCCGAGCACGGCCAACCCGGGCGCCCGCGACGACAACCCACCGAACGACTCGATGTCGGCCGACCCCGTCCGCGCCGAGGCGGCGATCACCACGCCGAAGGCCCCGAGGTTCATGAAGGCGTAGATGATGAGGTAGATGACCGTCGCCGAGAAGCCCTCGGCGAGCTCCGGCCCGGTGTCGGCGACGGCGGCCACCGAGAACGGCACCAGCATGAAGCCGGCCTGGGCCACCGACGAGTACGCCAACAGCCGCACCACGTTCGTCTGGCCCAGGGCCGAGAAGTTCCCCAACGTCATCGTGAGCGCCGCCAACACCCACATCGTCGGGCCCCACACCTCGGTGGCCGACCCGAACGCCACGAACAGGACGACCAGCAGTCCGACGAAGCCGGCCGCCTTCGACGAGACCGACAGGAATGCGGTCACCGGGGTCGGCGCCCCCTCGTAGGTGTCCGGCGCCCAGAAGTGGAACGGGACCGCCGAGATCTTGAAGGCGAACCCGGCGATCACGAACATGATCGCCAGCACCCCGGCCGCCCGGGTGCCCTCGGTGGCCAGCACGTCGGCCATCGCCACGCTCACCTGGTCGAACTGGACGCTGCCGGTGAGTCCGTACACGAACGACATGCCCCACCCGAGCACCGCGGCGGACAGCACCGCGATGAGGAAGAACTTGAGGGCCGCCTCGTTGGAGCGTTTGTCGGCCTTCCGCCAGCCGGCGAGCAACAGCAGCGGTCCGGTGACGAGCTCGAGGGCGACGAACATGATGATGAAGTCCCGGGCCGACGCCATCACCAGCGCCCCGAGCAGCGACACGACGACCAGGAAGTAGTACTCGCCCTCGTAGTAGCGGTCGGACTCGATGTAGGCGACCGACATGAGCAGCACGAGGTAGGCCGCCGCGATGAACACGCCCTTCATCACGAGGGAGAACTCGTCCACCACGTAGCTGCCATCGAACATCGAGACGACCTCGCCCCGCACGGCGAGCGCCGCCAGCGGGATGGCGGCGACCAGCAGGCCGATCGTCGCCACGACCCCGGTCCAGTACTTGCGGGGCCGCTCGAGGAACAGGTCGAGCCCGAGCACCGCCACCGACGTGATGGCGACGATGATCTCGGGGGCGAGTGCGAGGAAGTCGATGTCCGGGGTCATGGACGTCGTCACCCTCCGAAGGCCTGCTCGACGAGCGAGGTGACGGCCGGATTGGTGGCGCCGAAGACGAGGCGCGGGTAGATGCCCAGCACGACGATCGAGATCAACAGGGGCACCCAGGCCCCCATCTCGAAGCCGTCGGCGTCATGGAACTCGTGGTCGGCCCACTCCTCGGAGGGGTTGCCGAGGTTGACCTTCTGCAGCATCCACAGCAGGTAGCCGGCGGTGAGGACGGTGCCGATGGCACCCACCACCATGGCCGTGCGGAACAGGCCCTCGTCGAGGCCGGCGAGCGGGTTGTACGCCGCCAACAGCGCCCCGAACTCGCCCCAGAACCCGGCGAGACCCGGGAGGCCGAGCGACGCCATCGCCGTGAACGACAGGATCCAGCCCATCCGGGGCATGAGGGCGAGGTTGCCGCCGAGGCGGTCCATCTCCCGGGTGTGGTAGCGGTGGTGCATCGAGCCGGCCAGGAAGAAGAGGAGGCCGGTGATCACGCCGTGGGCGACCATGCCGATGATGGCGGCGTTGATGCCGATGTCGGTCATCGTGGCGATGCCCAGCATGACGAAGCCCATGTGGCCCACCGACGAGAACGCGATCAGCCGCTTCATGTCGGTCTGGGCGAGGCACGCCAACGAGCCGTAGATGATGCCGATCACCGCCAGGACCGCGATCACCGGCGCCCAGGCCTCGGCCTGCTCGGGGAGGATCGGGATGGCGATCCGGATGAAGCCGTACGAGCCGAGCTTCAGGAGGATCGCCGCCAGCAGCACGGAGCCGACCGTCGGGGCGGCGGTGTGGGCGTCGGGCAGCCAGGTGTGCAGCGGCCACATGGGCACCTTCACCGCGAACCCGAGGAACAGGCCGGCGAAGATCCAGCCGGCGAACGGCAGGGCGCCGAGCACCGGGGCCTGGCTGATGAGGTCGGGGATGGAGAACGTGTTCGGGTCGGAGTTGAAGTAGAGGGCGAGGAAGCCCAGCAGCATGAACGCCGAGCCGAACAGCGTGAAGATGAAGAACTTGATCGAGGCGTAGAGCCGCATCTCCACGACCCGGTCGAACACCGGGATCCGCTTCTCGGACTTGTCGCCCCAGATGCCGATCATGAAGTACATCGGCAGCAGCACGACCTCGAAGAAGATGAAGAAGAGGATGAGGTCGAGCGCCACGAACGTGCCGTTCATCCCCGCCGCCAGGATGAGGATGAGGATGAGGAACGCCTTGGGGTTCTTCGGCTCATCCCAGTGGTTCCACGAGTAGATGATCGCCAGCACGGTCACGAATGCCGACAGCACCAGCAGCGGCAGCGAGATGCCATCGATGCCGATCTGGTATGTCGCCTCGATCCCGGGGATCCATGCCAGTTGGGTGCCGAGTTGGAACTCGGAGGCGTTGGCGTAGTCGAAGACGAACGCCGCCGCCACGGTGATGCCCAGCGTGACGACCGACGTCAGGAGCGCGATCCACTTGGCCGGCTCCTCTCGCTCACGGTTCGTGAACCCGATGAGGAGGGCGCCGATCAGCGGCACGAAGATCGCGAGGCTCAGGCCGAGCCCATTGTCCCAGAAGGCCATTGCTCCCGTTCCTTTCCTACGTCACCAGGACGAAGCCGACTGCCAGGAAGACCGCACCGAGGAGGAAGGCGGCCGCATACTGCTGGACTCGGCCGGACTGCAGCCGGCGGAGGAGTCCACCGCCCCCGCCGGCGGCGCCGGCGAGACCGTTGATCGCGAAGTCGAGGCCCGACTGGTCGAAGCCGTACACCACCCGCCCCAGCGAGGCGGTGGCGAAGGCGACGCCGTTGACCACGGCGTCGATGACGTGGCCGTTCGTCCAGTCGATGAAGCGGGCGAGTGGGCCCTTGATGAAGGCGACCATGGCGAGGTAGAGCTCGTCGATGTAGTACTTCGCCTCGAGCAGCGGGTAGAGCCCGGGGATCCGGAAGCGGTCGCGGGCGGCCTGGGTGTCGGCGTCCCGGGAGAAGAGCCACCAGGCGGTGGCGATGCCGATGACGCCGGCGGTGAGGCCGATCGCCGCCACCCCGAAGTCGATCTGGGACGGGATGAACTCGACGATGGCGTTGGTCCGGATCGCCAGCCAGTTGGTCATGCCCTTGAAGACGCCGGGGACGTTCAGGAAGCCGACCGTGGCGCTGGCTGCGGCGAGGATGACGAGGGGGACGGTCATCGACCGGGGCGACTCGTGGGGGTGGGCGTGGCCCTTGTACTGGCCGAAGAAGGTGAGCGCCACCGTGCGGGTCATGTAGAAGGCGGTGATGAGGGCACCACCCACCGCCACCCAGAAGAACAGGGTGTCGATGCCGATGCCCGCCACCACGTTCGTGGACGGCCCCGACGCGTGCGTGAGCGAGGCGAGCACCTCGTCCTTCGAGAAGAACCCGGCGAGCGGCGGGATCCCCGCCAGCGCCAGCGACCCGACGATGAACGTCCAGAACGTCACCGGCATCGACTTGCGCATGCCGCCCATGTCGCGCATGTCGTTGGAGTGCACGGCGTGGATGACCGAACCGGCCCCGAGGAAGAGGAGCGCCTTGAAGAAGGCGTGGGTGAACAGGTGGAAGAGCCCGGCGGTGTAGGCGCCGGCGCCCATCGCCAGCACCATGTAGCCCAGCTGGGAGAGCGTCGAGTAGGCGAGCACCTTCTTGAGGTCCCACTGGACGAGGGCGATGAGCCCGGTGAGGAACAGCGTCAGCCCGCCGATGAGCATGATCCACGGGCGGGCGTCGGCGGCGATGCCCTCGTAGAGCGGGAACATCCGCCCGAGGAGGTAGACGCCCGCCGTCACCATCGTGGCCGCGTGCATGAGCGCCGAGACCGGCGTCGGGCCGGCCATGGCGTCGGGCAGCCACACGTGGAGGGGGAACTGGGCCGACTTGCCCATGGCCCCGAAGAAGAGCAGCAGCGCCCCGACCACGGCCACCGCCGAGATCGCCTCGGTGCCCGCCTCGGCGGCGTCGAGGATCCCGGCGATGTTGAAGGTGCCGACCGAGGTGGCGAGCACGATCGCCCCGATGATGAGGCCGATGTCGGCGACCTTGTTGACGTAGAACGCCTTCATGCCCGCCGAGCTGTTCTCCTTCTCCTCCCAGTAGTGGCCGATGAGGAGGTAGGACGCGACGCCGACCAGCTCCCAGCCGATGATGAGCTGGACGAGGTTGGGGGCGGCGACGAGCACCAGCATCGCACCGGCGAAGAGCGAGATCGCCGAGAAGAACCCGGCGTAGCGGACCTCGCCCTCCATGTACCCGACGGCGTAGATGTAGACGACGAGGGCGATGGTGCCGACGACGAACAACATCATCGACGAGAGGCCGTCGATGACCCAGCCGAGCTCGAACGCCAGCCCCGAGCCGATGTCGCCGATCAGGAACGACTGCTCGTAGATGACGCCCTCGGTCATGGTCAGGAACCACAGCCAGGCGGCGTGGAGGAAGACCCAGCCCATCATGCCGATGGCCAGGCGGTGGCCCCACTTCTCGTCACGCCTGCCGACGAGCACGATCGCCAGGGCGGCGAGGAACGGCAGGACGAGGATGATCCAGGCGTTCTCGACGGCCCACCCCGAGGTGACCCCGGGATCGACCGGGACCGGCTCCAGGCCCTCGGCGGCCAGCACGAACGCGTCGGTGAGGGTCCGCACCATCAGCCCCGCATCAGTTCGAAGTCGTCGACGTTGGCCGTCGCCCGGTTGCGGAACACGAGGATGACGATCGCCAGGCCGATGCCGACCTCGGCCGCAGCGAGGGAGATCATGAAGATGGCGAAGACGTTGCCGGTGGCGAGCGAGTCGCGGATCCACGCCTCGAATGCGACGAGGTTGAGGTTGACGGCGTTGAGCATGAGCTCGATGCCGAGGAGGATCATGACCGCGTTGCGACGGGCGAGGAGGCCGTAGACGCCGAGGCTGAACAGCAGCGACGAGAGCAGCAGGAACTGGACGAGCGTCATTGCTCGTCCCCCTTGCCGAACACCTGGGTCATGGCGAACGCAAAGCCCACGCCGACCGCGACGACGATGGCGAGCACCACCACGACCGAGACGACGGGGAAGGCCAGGATCGGCGTCATCGCTGGTTCCTCTCTTCTTCCTCGAGGGGGGTCAGGTCACGGCGGGCCACCACGATGCCACCGACGAGGGCGGCGAGCAGCACGAATCCGATGATCTCGAAGGGGATGAGGTAACGGCCCAGGAACGCCTCGGCGAGGATCTCGGTGTTGATCGCCTCGCCCGTCTGGGGGATCTCGGCATCCCCGAAGGCGGCGATCGAGGCAGCCGACAGGGTGATGAACGTGAGGCCGGCGACGACGGCGGCACTCACCCGACGCTCGTTGTCGAGACTCACCTCACGACCCATCGGGGCCCGCGTGATCATGATCCCGAACAGGAACAGGACCACGACGGCGCCGACGTACACCAACACCAGCACCCAGGCCACGAACTCGGCCGACAACAGGATGAAGAGCGCCGCCGTGAACGCGAGCACGCCGACGAGGGAGAGGGCGGCGTGGATGAGATTGCGGCTCACCACGACGTTCACCGCCGCGACCACGATGATCACGGCCAGCGCGAGGAAGACCCAGTTGACGGGGTAGGAGAACCACTCGGCCATCAGGACTCCAGCGGTGGGGCGTCGGGGACCGTCTCGAGCCAGTCCTGGAGCTTGTCCATCTGGTGCATCATGTCGCCCATCTCGTACTCCGAGTACTCGTACTCGGGGCTCCAGAAGAGGGCGTCGAAGGGGCAGACCTCCACGCAGATGCCGCAGTACATGCAGAGGGCGTAGTCGATGTCGAAGCGATCGAGCTCGGCTCGGACCCGCACCCGCCCGCCGGGCGACGACGGCGGCTGCTCCTCCTTGTGGCCCTCGATGTAGATGCACCAGTCGGGGCACGACCGGGCGCACAACATGCAGACCGTGCACGCCTCCTGGTCGAGGGCGATGACACCCCGGGCCCGGGCGTGGGGCTGTTCCTTCACCACCGGGTAGTTCACGGTGACGGGCTTGGTGAAGAGCGTCTTGAGGGTGACGCTCATGCCCTGCACCATGCCGGGCAGCGGGTTGGGGAGCTTGCGGTCGTTGTCAGCCATCAGAGCAGCACCTTGAACACGGCGGTCACGATGATGTTCGCGAGTGAGATCGGGACGAGCCACTTCCAGGCGAACGTCTGGAGTTGGTCCTCACGCAACCGGGGCCAGGTCCACCGGACCCAGATCATGATGAAGACCAGCAGGGCGATCTTGATCGAGAGCCACAGTGGCCCCGTCAGGGCCGGGACCTCGAACCCGAAGACGGTGGCGCCGGCCGGGGCATAGCCGCCGAGGAAGAGCGTGGCGGCGATCGCCGAGAACGTGAACATGTTGGCGAACTCGGCCAGGAAGAAGAAGAGGAAGCGGAAGCCGGTGTACTCGGTGAGGTACCCGGTGGTGAGCTCCGACTCGGCGATCGGCATGTCGAAGGGGATCCGGGACATCTCGGCCAGCGCCGCGATCATGAAGATGACGAAGGCGACGAACTGGGGGATGGCGAACGGCATGCCCCACTCGATCTGGGCCTCGACGATGGTGTTGAGGCTCATGCTCTCGGCGAGCAGCACCACGCCGATGACCGAGAGCACCAGCGGCAGCTCGTAGGCGATGAGCTGTCCGGCGGCCCGGAGGCCGCCGATGAGCGAGTACTTGTTGGCCGACGACCAGCCGGCCATGAGCACGCCGAGCGTGCCGACCGACGAGATGGCGAGGGCGAAGAAGATGCCCACGTCGAGGTCGCGGACCACGAACGCATCGCCCGGCCCGAACGGGATGACCACGAAGAGCGACACCGCCGAGATGAGCACGAGGACGGGCGCCCACCGGAACACCGGACGGTCGGCGTTCTCGGGGATCACGTCCTCCTTCTGGAAGAACTTGAGCCCGTCGGCGATGAGCTGCGCCCAGCCGTACCGGCCCCCGGCGAAGTAGGGCCCGACCCGCGCCTGCATGTGGGCCGAGATCTTCAGCTCGGCGTACCCGATGATGAGCCCGGCCACGGGCACCAGGAGGGCGACCGTGAGGATCTTCAGCACCAGGACGACCCAGAAGTTCTCGAGCAGCGCTTCCATCAGGCCGCACCTCCGGTGCGGCAGTACCAAGTACTGAGTACTGAGTACTCAGACGTCTCGGTACTGGATACTCGGTACTCGATACTGGCGAGTGAAGCGAGCCCCATCATCGGTCCACGTCGCCGAGCACGAAGTCGAGGCTGCCCATGACGGCCAGCAGGTCCGGCACGAGGACGCCCTCGAGGATCCAGGGGAGCATGGAGAGGTTGGAGAACGAGGCGGTCCGTATCTTCAGCCGGTAGGGGCCCTGGCCGCCCTCGGACACGAGGTAGTAGCCCATGACGCCCTTGGGCACCTCGGCCCGGACGTAGGCCTCGCCCTTGGGGACCTTGATGATCTTGGGCACCTTCGCCTGCAGCGGGCCATCGGGGATCTTGTCGACGGCCTGCTTGACGATGTGCGCCGCCTGGCGGATCTCCTCCATCCGCACCCACCAGCGGTCGAGCGAGTCGCCGTTCTCGCCGACCGGCACCTCGAAGTCGACCTGGTCGTACGGCAGGTAGTCGGTGTGGAGTCGGAGGTCGAAGGGGACGCCGGAGCCCCGCAGGTTGGGCCCGGTCACGCCGTAGGAGATGGCCACCTCGGGGGGGAGGATGCCGACGCCCTTGGCGCGGGCCACGAAGATCTCGTTGCCCTTGAGGAGCCGTTCCAGCTCGTCGCAGGTCTCGAGCACCTTGTCCATGGCGTCGAGGGTCTCGGTGAAGAAGCCCGCCGGGAGGTCCTGGATGCGCTTCTTCTGTTCCTTGCCCGCGCCCGCCGCCGGCTTGATGCCGCCGATGCGGTTGAAGTTGGGGTGGAAGCGACCGCCGGTGACGGACTCCACCACGTCGAGCACCCGCTCGCGTTCGCGCAGGGCGTACATGAGGGGGGTGGTGGCGCCGAGCTCGAGGGGGAACGAGCCCATGAACATGAGGTGGGCGGCGATCCGGGCCATCTCGGTGAGCATGAGACGGATCCAGCGGGCACGCTCGGGGGCCTCGACGCCGAGCAAGCGCTCGGCCGCGACCACGAACGGGATCTCGTTGGCGTAGCCCGAGGTCCAGTCGATGCGGTTGACGATGGTGGTGATCTGGGGATAGGTGCGGACCTCGGCGAGCTTCTCGTAGCCGCGGTGCATGTAGCCGAGGACCGGCTCGACGTCGGTGATGCGCTCGCCGTCGACCTTGGCGATGAGCCGGAGCACGCCGTGGGTGGACGGGTGCTGCGGCCCGATGTTGAGGGTCATGTCGGGCGTGTGCACCTCGAGGGCGACCGACACCTCGGCGAGCTGGGCGAGCTGGCGTTCGTCGAGCATCAGGCCCCCGGGTTCTCGGTGCTCGGCTTGTCGCTTCGAGCTGTCTCCGCCGACTCGGGACCGGTCGGGGCCCGCTCGGGCAGGTCCTCGACGTCGACGTCCCCCGGCCAGGGCTTCACCTCTCGCGACAGCAGGGCGAACGACTTGCGGAGGGGATGGCCCTCGAAGTCGTCGGGGAGGTACAGGTGGCGGGTGTTGGTGAGGCCCTCGAAGGTGATCCCGTACATCTCGGCGGCCTCCCGCTCGTGCCATTGGGCACCCGGGAAGATGGGCTCGATCGACTCGATGCGGGGGTCGTCCTTGGGGAGGTCGGTGGAGAAGACCACCACCCGGGCCTCGACGACGTCGCCGACGGCGCACAGCAGCTCGAACCGCTCCTCGACCGGCTCCTCGGGTGGGTCGCCGACCTCGACGTCGTTCGACCAGTCGATGGCGGAGAGGAACTCGAAGTAGGGGAGGCCGGCGCCGTCGCGGGCGGCGGTGATCGATTCGACCCAGCGGTCGGCGGCGACACGGATCTTCGGGAGGCCGTGCTCGGCCGACCACGACTCGGCGCCGACGGTCTCGGCCACGGACGACGCGAGGCGCCCCACCGGGTCGTCGGCCGCCGGGGCCTCCTCGGTGGTCGCCTCCGCCTCGTCGGCGCCCTCAGGCGGGTTGGTGGTCACGATGGTTCCACTTGTCGGGGATGTCCTCGGCCTGGATCTTCTGCTGGAGGAGGACGATGCCCTCCATGAGGGCCTCGGGGCGCGGCGGGCAGCCGGGCACGTACACGTCGACGGGGATGAGCTGGTCGACGCCCTTGGTCACCGAGTACGAGTCCCAGTAGGGGCCGCCACAGTTCGAGCACGAGCCCATGGAGATGACGTACTTGGGATCGGGCATCTGGTCGTAGAGCCGCTTGAGGACGGGCGCCATCTTGTCGGTGAGGGTCCCGGCCACGACCATGAGGTCGGCCTGGCGGGGGGAGGCCGGGAACGGGATGATCCCGAAGCGCATCATGTCATAGCGGGGCCCGGCGGCGGCGATCATCTCGACCGAGCAGCAGGCGAGGCCGAACTGGAACATCCAGAGGCTGTACTTGCGGGACCAGTTCAGCAACGCCGACAGGGGCTTGACGCGGCCGAACTTCTCGGCGACTACTCCCACCGGAGCACCCCCTTCTTGATGGCGTAGCCCAGACCCTCGACGAGCGTCAGCATGAAGAGAATGACCGCGACGAGGCCGAACACGCCGAAGTCCTCGGCCGAGATGGCCCACGGGAACAGGAAGACGGCCTCGACGTCGAAGATGACGAAGAGCAGGCCGAAGATGTAGTACCGCACGTTGGACTGGGCCCAGCCCTCGCCGACCGGGTCGACGCCGCACTCATAGGTGAGGTACTTGGCCCGGGTCGGGTTGGAGGGGCGGAGCAACGACGCCACGCCGAGGAGGGCGAGGACCAACACGACGCCGAGGGCCGCGAAGGCGCCCACCGTGATGTAGTCCTGGAAGTACTCGGTCACCGCTCCTCACCTGGTCCGCGTACGGGCGGCGAGTATATGCCCCCGACCCGGCAGGTCGAATCGCGCCCGCTCAGTGGGTCAGGAGGTACTTCGTCACGACCACGACGTTGGCCAGGACCAGCACGATGGCCGCGAAGACCACGCTCCGCGTCCGTGACGCTCCCGACGTGCGCCCGATGCCGTAGGCGCTCAGCCCGATGAAGGCGGCGAGCGAGAATCGGGCCACCTCGGCGGGATCGTCGGCCGGGATCACCAGGACGGCCAGGGTCACGAGCGCGCCCACCAGCGTCGCCCCCGCCAGTTGGGCGCCGATCAGCTCGAGGTTGTGGCGACCGGGCGGCCCCTCCTCCACGAGGTTAGCCGCCAGTCGGAAGGCGAACACATGGGCGATCGCCAGCCCCAGGGCGGTGCCCCAGACCACGGCCAGGAGCCGACCGAGGACCGGCTCGACCACGAGCAGGGCGGCGCCGAGCACGACCGCCACGTAGAAGGCCATGGTGGCGGCCTCGAGCCACCACTCCCGCCGATGGGCGCCGGTCTCGTCGGCCATGACCCCACGGTACCGTTCGGGGGTGCGCCCTCCGGACTACGCCGGCGGCTCGATCGCCAACCTCGCCGCCGAGCTCGAGGCCCGACTCGGCGGACGCCCGCCGCTGCCGGGCCTCGACGCCGACCGTTCGGGCCTCGTCCCCCACGGCGACAGCTACGTCCTGGCGCTCTTCGACGGGCTCGGCGACCACCAGCTCACCCACGCCGCCGCCGGGACACTGCGTGGCACCCGGGTCGCCACCCTCGACGCCTGTTTTCCGTCGACGACCGTGGTCGGGCTCGCCTCGTTGGCGACCGCCCTCGCCCCGGCCGGTCACGGGCTCGTCTCCCATTTCCTCCACCTCGGCCCGCCGGTCGGCATCGTCAACGCCCTGCAGTGGCGGGACGTCTCCGGCCAGGAGGTCGACCTCGACACGAGTCGGCTGCTGCCCGAGACGGTGTGGGAGCGGCTGGCGGCGGCGGGCGCCGAACCGGTGACCGTCCAGCCCGGGCCCTTCGAGGGGACGCCGCTCAGCCGGCTGCTGTACCGGGGGGCCCGGTTCGAGTCGGTGTGGTCCCCGGCCGAGTGGGTCGATGCCACGGTGGACCTGGCGTCGGTGCCGGGACGACTCGTGTTCGCCTACTGGCCGTCGGTCGACGTCGCCGCCCACGTGGCCGGCCAGCGGTCGACCATGTACCGCGACGCCATGGCCGAGGTGGACGGACTCTGGTCCCGGCTCGTGGCCCGATTGCCCGAGGGGGTGGTGGCGGTGGCGACCGCCGACCATGGTCACGTCGACTACGGGCCCGACGAGCGGGTGGCGGTCGACCGCCACGGTGCCACCACGTTCGGCGATTCGCGGGCGCTCTTCCTCCGCACGAACGATGCCACGGCCGCCCGGTTGGCGGCCGAGCTCCCCGTCACGCTCGTCGATGACCCTCGTCCGCTGTTCGGACCGGGCGACCACCCCGAACTCGCCACCCGGCTCCCGACCCACGTCCTGTTGGCCGACCCAGGCCGGTTGGTGATCCCGTCGTTCATGGACGACCGCCTCGTGGGCATGCACGGCGGCCTCGAGGCGGCGGAGTTGTCGGTGCCCCTGCTGGTCGGCGAGGGGTCGACCGGGGCCTAGCCTGCGGGGATGCGACGACGCTGCCCGGCCTGCGGCCGGGACCCCGGTGATGGCAGCACCTGCGACGAGTGCGGCGCGCCCGTCTACCGCTACGCCGTCGAGTCCGACGAGTGGGACACGGCCAACCCCGACTTCGAGGATGCGTGGGACATCGACCCCGACGACCTCGACTTCGGCGACGTCGACATCCCACCTCCCGATCCCGACCTCGTGCCCCCGCCACCGGTCACCACCCCGTCGCTGCCACCGTCAGGGGCCCGACCACCGGTCCGCCGGCCCGCCGAGCCCCCGGCGCAACCGACGCCGGCGTCCGACCAGCCGACGCGGCGACCCTCCGGCTGCCGGGGCTGTCTCGTCGTCGTGCTCATCATCGCCGTGGTCGGCGGAGCGCTCGCCTTCTTCGCCTCGTTGCTGGTCACCGAAGGCACCATCGAGTTCGAGACCGGCGAGGCCACGTCCACCGCCTTCGATCCCGACGCCCAGGGCGAATGCCTCGACCTCGTGGTCGACGGGACGGTCGTGGTCGACACGGTCGAGGTGCCCTGCGACGAACCCCATGACGCCGAGGCGTTCCACCGGATCCTGCTGCCGGCCGGCCCGTTCCCCGGCGACGCAGCCCTGGCCGACGACGCCGACGCCGCCTGCCTCGAGCGGTTCCCCGACTACGTGGGCGCCGAGTACGCCGTCTCCGAGTACTGGCTCGACTCCCTGGTGCCCACCGAGGCGGGCTGGTCGGCCGGCGACCGGGAGATCGTCTGCCTGCTCGTCTCGGGGGACGGGTCACCGCTCGTGGGGTCGGGGTACCGCTCGGGTCGCTGATTTCTCCTGCGCCAATCCGAATCATTAGGGTCGCCTAATGAAGAAAACGATCCCTGCCTTCGTTTCGCTCGTGCTGGCCCTCGCCCTCCTCACCGGCGCGTGCGGCGGCGACGCCGACGTCCTGACCGTGTACTCGGGCCGCTCCGAGGACCTCGTCGGCCCGGTCATCGACCGGTTCACCGAGGAGACCGGCATCGAGGTCGACGTGCGATACGGGGATTCGGCCGAGCTCGCCACCACCATCACGGTCGAGGGCGCCGACACCCCGGCCGACGTGTTCTTCGCCCAGGACCCGGCATCGCTCGGGCTCGTGGCCGGGGAGGGCCTGTTCGAGCCCCTCCCCGACGATCTCACCGACCGCGTCCCGGAACGATTCCGCGACGACGAGGACCGCTGGGTGGGCACCTCGGCACGGGTGCGGGTGGTCATCGTCAATCCCGCGCTCGTCGGCGACGACGAACTGCCGACCTCGATCTGGGACCTGACCGATCCGCGGTGGGAGGGCCGGCTGGGCATCGCCCCCACCAACGGTTCGTTCCTGGCCTTCGTGTCGGCGATGATCCTCGACGAGGGCGAGGAGCGGACGCTCGAGTGGCTGGAGGCGATCGCCGCCAACGACCCGACCGACTACCCGGGCAACAGCCCGATGGTGGAGGCGACCGACCTCGGCCAGCAGGACGCCGGCCTCACCAACCACTACTACCTGCTGCGCCGCGAGGCCGAGCTCGGGTCGGTGACCGCCGAGAACCACTTCCTCACCGCCGGCGACGCCGGGTCACTCGTCATGACCGCCGGGGCCGGGATCCTCTCGGACTCCGACGGCGCCGAGCGGTTCGTCGAGTTCCTCCTCGAGGAGGAGACCCAGACGTACTTCGCCACCGAGACGTTCGAGTTCCCGATGGTCGAGGGCGTCGAGCCCGCACCCGGCCTCCCGGCGATCGACGACATTCCCTCACCCGACATCGACCTCTCCGACCTCTCGGGCGCCCTCGAGCGGGCGGTGGAGCTCGTCGCAGAAGCCGGCCTCGTCTGAGAATGGCGGCTCCGCCGGCGTCCGCGAGACGCGTCCGGTCGCGGCTGGGCCTCCCACCCCCGCGGGGACGCGGCCCCATCTGGGCGTGGGTGGTGGCGGTGGCAGTGCTCGCGCCCGCCACCACCACGCTCGTCTGGATGGTCGTCGCCAACGTCGGCCGCGCCTCCGGGGCGCTCGAGGCCATCGGAGTCGCACGGACCCTGGAGTTGTTGGCCAACACGCTCGGGTTGGCGGCGGCCACCACGGCCACGGCCCTCGCCATCGGCCTCGGAGGGGCCTGGGTCACCACCCGCACCGACCTGGCCGGACGCCGGGTGTGGACGGTGCTTCTCGCCCTGCCCCTCGTCTTTCCGTCCTACGTCGGCGCCCTCGCCCTCGTCGGCGCCTTCGGCCCCGAGGGCATCGTCTCCGGTGCGCTCGGGCTCGGCGTCGGCCGCCCGGGCGGGTTCTGGGGATCGTGGGCGGCGCTCTCCCTCTTCAACGCCCCGTACGCCTTCCTCCTCGGGGCGGTGGCGCTCCGTCGCATGGACCCGGCCCTCGAGGAGGCCGCCCGAAGCCTCGGTCTCGGTCCCTGGGCGACGTTCGCCCGGGTGGTGCTCCCCCAGCTCCGACCGACGATGGCCGCCGCCGGGCTGCTGGTGGCGCTCTACACCATCGCCGACTTCGGGGCGGTCTCCTTCATGGGTTTCGACACCTTCACCCGGGCGATCTACTCGCGCTTTCGCATCGGTGACATCGAGTCGGCCATCGCCATCGCCGCGGTGCTGGTCGTCATCGCCGTCCTGCTGCTGCTGGTGGTTCGGGACGCCCGCCGCACCCACACACCGGTGGCGACGCCCGACCGGCCCCCGACCCCGATCGCCCTCGGCACCTGGGGACGGGTGGGTGCCGTCGCCGGGCTGACGACGATCGTGACCCTGTCGGTCGTCCTCCCGGTCGTGGTGCTCGTGGGCTGGACCCTGCGGGGCGCGTCGGCCGCCACCATCGGCGACCTGTGGTCGGCGACCCTCGGGTCGCTGGCCGTGGCGGCCCCGGCGGGGGTGGCCACCGCCCTGGTCGCCGTGCCGGTGGCCCTGCTCGTGGTCCGCCACCCCAGCCGCTCGTCGATGGCGCTCGACCGGGTCCAGTGGGGCCTCTATTCGCTCCCCCATCTCGCCGTGGCGCTCGCGCTCCTCGTCTTCGCCCTCGAGGTCGCCCGGCCGCTCTACCAGACCATCCCGCTGCTCGTCCTCGCCTTCGTCACGATGTTCCTGCCCCAGGCGACGGGCTCGCTGGCCGACGGCCTCCACGCCATCTCGCCGCGGCTGGAAGAATCGGCTCGTTCGCTGGGTCGGGGCCCGGTGGGTGCCTTCGTCGGGGTCACGGCCCCGCTGATCCGCCCCCACCTCGTCACCGGCGCCCTGCTCGTCTTCCTCACCACCATGAAGGAACTGCCCGCCACGCTGCTGCTGCGCCCGACCGGACTCGACACGCTGTCCGTCCGGATCTGGTCGGCCGTGGAGGAGGGCTTCCTGGGCCGGGCGAGCGCCGCCTCGCTCATCCTGCTCGCCGTGTCCGCGATCCCCATGTACCTGCTGTCGACGCGCGATCTCCGGGCGGGGACCCGATGACCGACCTCGGCATCCCCGAGATCCGCTGCCGAGGCCTCACCAAACGCTTCGGCGAGGTCACGGCGGTGGACCGCCTCGACCTCGACGTGTGGCACGGCACGATCGTCTCGATCCTCGGCCCCTCCGGGTGCGGCAAGACCACGGCGCTGCGCCTCATCGCCGGGTTCGAGGAGCCCGATGGGGGCTCGATCCGGATCGGCGACCGCCTCGTGGCGGCCGAGGGCGCCTGGTCACCGCCCGAGCGCCGCTCGGTGGGCATGGTGTTCCAGGACCACGCCCTCTTCCCGCACCTCTCGGTGGCCGGCAACGTCGGCTTCGGTCTCGCCAAGGAAGACCGGGCCCGGGTCGGCGACGTGCTCGACCTCGTCGGTCTGGGCGACCTCGGGGCTCGGATGCCCGCCGAGCTGTCCGGAGGCCAACGCCAGCGGGTCGCCCTCGCCCGGGCGCTGGCGCCCGAGCCGCGGGTGGTGCTGTTGGACGAGCCGTTCTCGAGTCTCGACGCGGCCCTGCGGGCGCAGGTCCGCGACGAGGTGGGCCGGATCCTCCGGGAGGCGGGGGCGACGGCCGTGTTGGTGACCCACGACCAGGAGGAGGCGCTCTCGTTCTCCGACGTCGTGGCCGTCATGCGCGCCGGCCGGGTGGTACAGGCCGGTCGCCCGTCCGACCTCTACCTCGACCCCGTCGACGCCTGGGTGGCCGGATTCGTGGGCGACGCCGACTTCCTCGACGGCACGGTGCGCGAGGGCCGGGTGGAGACGGCGATCGGGCGCTTCCCCGCCGGCGGGGCGGCGGCCGGGGCCGCCCGGGTCATGATCCGTCCCGAGTCGGTGGTGCTGGAGCCCAGTGCCGATGGCGTCGGCACGGTCGTCGACCGCCACTTCTACGGACACGACCAGGTCGTGACGGTGCGGTTGGGCGAGGTGCTGCTCCGGAGCCGCCTCGGGCCCACCCCGACCTTCCGCCCGGGCGAGCAGGTGTCGGTGAGCGTTGGCGACGTGCGGGTGTTCGAGGCGGCGCCTACGGCCTGACGGTCGGGAGACCGGCGGCGTTCCAGGCCTGGATGCCGCCATCCAACTCGGTGACCTGGGTGAACCCGAGGTCCTTCATGAGACGCAGCGTCTCGGCCGACCGGTTGCCCGAGTTGCAGTACACGAGGTAGTGGGTGTCGCGGTCGAGGCCGTCGAGCACCGACTCGAACGACGACTCGTAGAAGTCGAGTTGGCCGGCGCCCTCGATGTAGCCGACGGCGATCTCCTCGGACGTCCGCAGGTCGATCACGACGCCGGCGGCGTCGGCCTCGATCGCGGCGGCGAAGTCGTTGGCATCGACACGGGTGAAGTCGCTGGCCTCGGTGTCGGCGCCGCAGCCGGCGGCGACGAGGCCCACGAGGACGAGCAGGGGGAGCAGGACTCGAAGGTGGCGCATGGATGACTCAGGGGGTCGGGGTCGAACGGATTGTATACCCCATGGGGTATATCGGGTCAGGCGTCGACATCGATCATCGCGGATTCGATCCCGTAACAGCCGGTGTAGGGGCCGTCGAGTTGCGGATGGCCGGGGGAGACGATCGTGGCGGGGATGAGGCAGGCCTGTTCGAGGGTGCCGTCGGGGCCGATCACCACCTCGGCGACCGCCGTCGTCGCTCCCGGCACCGAGAGCCGCGGCCACACGAAGTTGCCGAGGCCCCAGAAGACCGCTGCCCCGTCGAGCACGGACATCGGCTGCAGTCGATGGGAGTGGTGGCCGAAGATGACGTCGGCGCCGGCGCCGACCATCGCCCTGGCCCGGGCCACCTGGTCGGGGCGGGGCTCGGTGTCGAGCTCGACACCCCAGTGGATCGTGACCACGACGAGGTCGGCGACGGCCTCGGCGGCCTCGACGGCCGCCACCATCGCCGCGGGGTCGCGCCCGTCGGCCATGCCCGGGCGGTCGTCGGTGGCGATCCATGGTCCCGGTCCTCGCGGCCCGCCGAATCCGAGGACGGCGATGGTCCACCCATTCACCTCGACGAGGTGGGGTGCGTAGGCCTCGGCGGCCGACGCCCCGGCCCCCGGCGCCCCGATCCCGTGGTCGGTGAGGTGCCCGAGGCTCTCCAACATGGCGTCGGGGCCGTAGTCGAGGACGTGGTTGTTGGCCTGGCCGGCGACGTCGACACCGGCCGCCGCCATCTCGTCGAGGGCCTCGGGGTCGCAGCGGAAGGTGAACGCCTTGTCGAGGGGCGCCCCACCGAGGGCGGCCGGGCACTCGAGGTTGACCACCGTCAGGTCGTCGGTGAGGAAGAGGCCGTCGAGGCCCGACCAGGCGTGGTCGTACCCCTCGGCCGCCAGGGCGGAGATGTAGTCGGGGTCGACGTTGACGTCACCCACCCCATGGATCACGAGCCGTCCCTTGGGCGGCACGGTCGACGAGGTCGTCGTCGCCGCCTCCGTGGTCGTCGTGAGGGGTGGCGTCGTGGTGGCGCTCGGCGCGGCGACGGTGGTCGGCGGAGCCGACGTGCTCGGAGCCGATCCCGGGCCGGCCTCGGCCGAGGCGCCGCAGGCGGTGGCGACGACGGCGAGCGCCACCAGCAGGAACGGGGGACGTGGCACGGCCGGCAGCGTACGGGGGTGGCCGGGCCGACGGGCGGACCCCCCGTTGGACGACCTAGCCTGCGCTCCCGCATGCGTGTCGCCGTCCTCGACCTCGGCTCGAACAGCTTCCGCCTCCAACTCTCGGAGATCGACGCCACCGGGACGATCAGCGGCATCCACCAGGAGCGCCGGATGCTCCACCTCGGCGGCGTCGTCGCCCTCGAGGGGCGTCTGCCCGACGACGTCGCGGAGCGAGCCGTCGGCACCGCCCGGGGCCTCGTCGACGTCGCCGAGCGCATCGGGACCGACCGTGTCTTCGTCGTCGCCACCGCCGCCCTGCGCGAAGCCGCCAACGGCGCCGAGGTGGTCGAACGACTCGGCACCGCCATCGGCGTGCCGGTGAAGGTGGTGGACGGCGACGAGGAGGCGCGGCTCGCCTTCATCGGGGCGCAGGCCGCCATCCGCCTCGACCCGGGCGACCGGCTCGTCGCCGACCTCGGCGGTGGCAGCCTCGAGCTGGCGGCCGGGGAGGGCCGCACGGTGCGGTGGTCGACGACCCATCCCCTCGGGGTGAGCCGACTGCACGCGGAGCTCGGTGGGCGGGAGCGCCTCAAGGGCAAGCACCGGCGCGCCATCGAGGCCGCGGTCGAACGGGAGCTCGAGACCGTCGACCAGCCGATCCCCGACCAGGTCGTGGCCGTCGGCGGGGCGGTGCGCGCCCTGGCGGAGATCGTCCTGGCCGACCGGGGCGGCTGGGTGCCGCCCAGCGTCAACCACGCCCGGCTGACCATCGACGACCTGGCGTCGGTGACCGACCGGCTGGCGCCGCTCACGGCGTCGGAGCGGGTCGACGAGCACGACGTGTCCGAGGCGCGAGCGGCCAACCTCCCCATCGCCGGCGTCGTGCTCACGGCCGCCATGGACCGGCTCGGCATCGAGTCGGTGACGGTGTCCGACTGGGGACTGCGCACCGGCCTGCTGGTCGACGCCCTCGACCTCGACCTCCCCGACGGCGAGGCCGTCTGGCGGCGGTCGGCGACCGCCCTCGCCGACCGCTTCCTCCCCGACGACCCCCACCCCGGCACCGTCGCCGGCCTCGTCGACCAGTTGTGGCCCCAACTCCGGCCGTTGCACGACCTCGGCGAGGACGACCGCCGCATCGTCGTGGTGGCCGCCCTCCTGCACGACATCGGCAAGGCCCTCGCCCTCGACGGCCACCACCGCCACTCGGCCTATCTCGTCGAGCACGCCGCCCTCCGGGGCCTCACGCCCGACGAACTCGCGGCGGTGCTCGCCCTCGTCCGCTACCACCGGGGTGGCCCGCCCCGTCGCCGGTACGCGCCCTACGGCTCGCTGTCCGGGTCGCGCCGACGGGAGGTCCGGCGGATGTCGGCGGTGCTCCAGCTGGCCGACGCCCTCGATCGCGGCCGGGACGGGGCGGTGGAGCGGGTCGTCGTAGCCGACGACGGGGAGACCCTCATGCTGCGACTCGAGGGCCGGGATCCCCGGGCCCCGGAACCGGGGCCGTCGGCCTTCCGCCTCGAGCACGTCGCCAAGGAGCTCGGTCGCCGGCTCGAGTTCGTCGTGGCGCCCTCGCGGGAGCCGTGGCTCCCGCCCGCCCACCCATAGGATCCGGGCATGGTCGATTGGTTGGACGCCGAGGCCGCCCGCCGCACCGGCGGGATCAAGTGGGCGGCGGTGCCCGACGGCACCCTCGCCGCCTGGGTGGCGGAGATGGACGTCGCCCCGCCGCCGGGCGTCTCCGCCGCGCTGGCCGACGCGGTCGACCGCCATGCGGTCCTCTACCCGCCGCTCGAGTCGATGACCGACCTGCCGGCGGCGATCGCCGGCTGGCACGGTCGTCGACTGGGCCAGCCGGTCGACGCCGACCGGGTGCTGTACACCGGCGACGTCATCGCCGGCCTCGTGTTCACGCTTCGCACGCTGCTGCCGGTCGGCTCGGGGGTCGTGCTGACGACGCCCGTCTACCACCCGTTCTTCAGCTCGCTCGACGAGGCCGGCATGCACCAGGTCCGGATCCCCCTCCTCGCCGAGGGGAGCCGTTTCCGGCTCGACGTCGAGCGGATCGGGGCGGCCTTCGCCGCCGGGGCCCGGGCGATCGTCCTCTGCAACCCCCACAACCCCACCGGCTCGGCGCCCACGGTCGACGAGTTGGCCGCGATCGGCGAATTCGCCGAGCGCCACGACGCACTCGTGGTGACCGACGAGGTCCACCTGCCCCTCACCCTGCCGGGCCGGACGGCCACGCCCTTCACCGTGGCCCGCCCCGACCTCGCCGGGCGGACGGTCACCCTCACGTCCGGGTCGAAGGCCTACAACCTGCCCGGGCTCCGCTTCGCCTGGCTGGTCGCCGGTGACGATGCCCTCGCCCACCGGCTCCGGACCCCCGCCTTCTTCGCCCGCGGGGCGTGGTCGGGACCCGGCCAGGTGGCGGCCCGGGCGGCCCTGGACGGCGCCGACGACTGGCTCGACGACCTGGTGGTCGACCTCGCCGACCGCCACGCCCTCGTGGCGGCGGCCCTTGCCGACCGACTGCCCGACGACGCCATCGCGGTCCCCGACGCCTCCTTCCTCGCCTGGCTGGATCTCCGCGCCACGTCGATCGGCGAGGACCCGGTGACCGCCCTCGCCGCGGTCGGCGTTCGGGTCTCGCCGGGCGCACAGTTCGGCACCGAGGGGACGGGCCACGTCCGGCTCAACGTGGCGGCGGCCGAGTCGACCCTCGAACGCATCATCGAGCGGATCGTCGAGGCCATCTAGTCCCACCTCGGCCGTAACCTCGGACCATGGCCGCCATCGACCTGCCCGGCTTCGTCGCCGACCTCAAGGACCATGCCATGGACCATGGCTTCCACGTCCACGACGAGCGCCACTTCATGGAGACGTACTCACTCGGCCAGTCGTGGGAGGTCGACCTCCACCCCGAGGTGGCCTGTGGGGGGCCGCTCGACCTGCACCTGTCGCTGCAGGTCGATCCCCGGGTGCTGCTCGGGTTCGAGGAGGCCGTCATGATGCTCGACGACCCCCTCGACGAGCCGGAGGACCTCTGGTCGTTCCACCTGTTCTTCAACTGGGCGGTCCCGCCACTCGACAGCCACCCCGACCTGCTGGTGCTGGCCACCGACCTCGCCGGCCTCGGGGGTCCCGACCTGCCGATCGAGGTGTCGGCGACGGACACGTTCGCCGACCCCACCAGCGCCTCGTCTCGCACGCTCGGCATCATCGGGTCCTGCGAGGTCAGCCTGACCGCCATCCTCCTCGGCCGCGAACAACTCTGCGCCGAGCTCGACAGGTCGCACGAGATCTCCCTGTACCTGCTCGACCACATCGGTGAGTGGACCGACGCGGGCTGAGGGATCCGGCCGACGTCCCACTCCGTATCGCGACATGGACCTCGACGCCCTCGCCGACCGCCTCATCGTCCCGTCGTTCTCGCGCGCCGGCCACCTCGCCCGCAGCCGCCACTTCGAGCCGCTTCCCCGCCTCGACGGGCGCACCGTCGCCCTCACGGGCCCCACATCGGGGATCGGCGAGGCCGCCGCCGAGGGGTTCGCCGACCTGGGCGCCCGGTTGGTGCTCATCGGACGGAACCCCGCCAAGCTCGACGCGCTCGCCGAGCGGCTGCCCGGCGACCACGACACCGAGGTGGCCGACCTCTCGTCGCTCGCCGACACCCGCGCCCTCGCCGAGCGCCTCGACGCCGCCTCCCTCGACGTGGTCGTCCACAACGCCGGGGCGATGTTCGACGAACACGCCTACACCGACGAGGGCGTCGAACGGACCCTCGCCCTGAACCTCGTCGCCCCCTACCTCCTCACCGAGTCGCTGCTCGCCGACGGGTTGCGACCCGAGGCCCGGGTGGTGTTCGTCTCGTCGGGGGGGATGTACGCCGCCGGGGTCTCGCTCCGCGACCAGCGCACCGCCGAGGGCTACCGGCCGGCGATCGCCTACGCCCGCGCCAAGCGGGGCCAGGTCGTGCTCACCGAGGAGTGGGCGGCCACCCACCCGGACGGCCCGAGCTTCCATGCCATGCACCCCGGCTGGGCCGACACGCCGGGGGTGGCCTCGTCCCTCCCCACCTTTCGGACGATCACCCGCCCGTTCCTGCGGACCCCCGCCGAGGGCGCCGACACCATCCTGTGGCTGGCCGCCGACCCCGACGTGCCGTCCCGGTCGGGTCGCTTCTGGCTCGACCGAACCCCCCGCCCCACCCACTACCGGTCGGGGACCGAGGCGACCCCCGAGCGGCGGGAGCGGTTCCTCGCCGAGCTGGCCGAGCTCGCCGACTACCCGGTGAACGCCTGAGGGGCGAGTGACGCCACCTCCTCGAGGTCGGTTGCTGGTCGACCCGCAGCCGAACGCCGATGGCTGGGCCAGCAGGTTGGTCGAACACACGTCGGACTGGTTGCCCTCGTAGACCATCCAGTCCGGGGCGTCGGTGAAGGCGTACACCTCGATCGGGAGCCCTCGGCGGTCGGGTTCGAGGCCCTCGACCGCGTCGGGGTCGGGGAAGCGGACCGGGGCCTGGGACGGTGTCGACCGTCTTGTCGCAGTGGCGGAGACGGTGTGGAGGGCGATGTCGATGACGTCTCCCGTCGACGTCGGTTCCCGACACGTGGTCATGGGCGATACCGTGGGACCCGGTGGGCCCGGCCGGGACCAGACCGGAGCGGCCGGCGATCCACCGACACCCCCTGAAGCCAACCCGGACACCATGCCAGACCACCTCTGGGACGACCTCCTCAGAGCCGCCGGGCTGCGCGCCACGCGCCCTCGGCGGCTCGTCGCCCATGCCCTCGCCGAGCTCGGCGGCCACTGCGCGGCCGACGAGGTCCTCGACCATCTGCACGCCGCCGGCACGCCGCTGCCGCGCGCCAGCGTCTACAACAGCCTCGATGCGCTCGTCGAGGCCGGGATCGCCCGACCGGCCTTCCACGGTCCGGGACGAGCGCTGTACGAGATCGCCGACGAGGACCACGACCACTTCGTCTGCACCCGCTGCGACGAGATCCTCGACATCCCCCGTCGCGGGTCGGTGCCGCGCCCCCCTGCCCCGCTGGTCGTGCTGGAGACGGCGGTGCTCCACCGGGGTCTCTGCCCGGCCTGCGCCTGACCGCTCGGTAGCGTCGCTCGGCGTGGCAACCATCGTCCGCTTCGACCCTCTCGGGGGCGGCTCCCGCTCCCTGGCCGTCGAGCACGGCCGCTGGACCGACGACGATGACGGGGCGAACGAGGTCCTCGACCTTCGGGGGTTGGTGGCGGTCCGGGGCCTCGTCGACGCCCACGCCCACCTCGGGGCGGACGGCATCACCGACCTGTTCGCCCGGGTCGACCAGCCCGAGCGGATCCGGGCTCGGGCGTTCGCCCACCTGTCGTCGGGCGTCTTCCTGGTCATCGACAAGGGCCATCGCGACGACACCGTGCTCCGGTTCGCCGCCGACGCCCCACCGCCGTTGCCCCATCTCTCGATGGCCGGACGGATCCTCCATCCGCCCGGCGGCTACTACGAGGGGTGGGCCGAGGAGGTGGACCCCACCGACCTGCCCCGGGCGGTCGCCGAGGCCGCGGCAGGGGCGGCGTGGGTCAAGCTCGTGGGCGACTGGCCCAAGCCCGGCGTGGGCCCGACCCCGAACTGGTCCCCCGACGACCTCGCCGTCGCGGTCGCCGTCGCCCACGAGGCCGGCTGCCGGGTCGCCATCCACACGGCTGCCCCCGAGACCCCCACCCAGGCCGTGGCGGCCGGCGTCGACTCGATCGAACACGGCCTGTTCCTCGACGGCGACGACCTCGCCGCCCTCGGAGCCCGAGGCGGCATCTGGGTGCCCACCCTCCACGCCATGGCGGCGGTGCGCGACGGGCTCCGACCGGGGAGTAGCGGCGAACGCCTCCTCGCCGACGGGCTCGACAACGCCGCCGCCCGCCTGACCGAGGCCCACGACGCCGGGGTCACCGTCCTGTGCGGCACCGACCTGTCGCTCCCCCACGGGGACGTGGCGGTGGAGGCGCTGACCCTCGTCCGCGCCGGGCTGTCGCCGGAGCGGGCGGTCGAGGCGGTGGCCATCGCGGGCTGGGCGATGGCCGGGCTCGCCGCCGTGCCCGAGGTGGGCGATCCGGCCGACCTCGTCGCCTTCGCCGCCGACCCGACCGAGCACCCCGACACCCTCCTGCACCCGGTCGTCGCGATGCGGGGCGGCCAGGTGCTCGTGGACCGCCGATGAGCGACGAGCGGGAGGTCGGCGTCGGGCCCCACCCGCGCCCCTGGCCCGACGACGATCGCCTGGACCCCGAACTCCTCGCCGGCGGCGACCGCCGCAACGTCGTCGACCGGTATCGCTACTGGCGTCGCGAGGCGATCGTCGCCGACCTCGACCTGACCCGGCGGCCCCTCCACGTCGCCATCGAGAACTGGCAGCACGACTTCAACATCGGCTCCATCGTCCGCACCGCCAACGCCTTCAACGTGGCAGCCGTCCACATCGTGGGTCGGCGGCGTTGGAACCGACGCGGCGCGATGGTCACCGACCGGTACCTCCACCTCCACCACCACCCGGATGTCGACGCCCTGGTGGCGTGGGCGGCGGAGGCGGCGGTGCCGATCGTCGGCATCGACGTGGTGGCCGGCTCGCAGCCCCTCGAGGCGGCCCGCCTGCCCTCGCCCGCCATGCTCTTGTTCGGGTCGGAGGGCCCCGGCCTGAGCCCGGAGGCCCTGACGGCGACGACCACCGTGCTCCACGTCACCCAGTCGGGCTCCACCCGGTCGCTCAACGCCGGGGCGGCGGCCGCCATCGCCATCCACGAATGGGTCCGCCAGCACCCGGGCGTCGGGGGCGTTGGCGAGGGGCGCCCGTAACCTCTGGGGCCATGCGCCTCGTGCTCGCCTCCGGTTCGCCCCGTCGCCGCGACCTGCTCACTGCCCTCGGACTGGTGTTCGAGACCGTCGTCCCGGCGGTCGACGAGACCCCGCGGCCGGGTGAGCCACCGCTCGACTACGTCCGCCGGGTGGCGGGCGACAAGGCCCGGGCGGTGCACGGGCCCGACGCCGCGACGATCGCCGCCGACACGACGGTGGTCGTCGACGGGGAGATCCTCGGCAAGCCCGGCGACGGCCGGGAGGCGGCTGGCATGCTCGCCCGCCTCGCCGGTCGGTCCCACCTCGTCCACACCGCCGTGACGGTCATCGGCCCGGGCGGGGAGGCCGCCGACGTGGCCACCGCCGAGGTGACCATGGTCGATCTCGACCCCGATCGGATCGCCTGGTACGTGGGCACCGGCGAGCCACTCGACAAGGCCGGCGCCTACGGCCTCCAGGGACTCGGCGGCGTCTTCGTCTCCGACGTGCGGGGCGACCCGACCGCGGTCGTGGGGCTGCCGCTGGCTCTCCTGCGGGCGACGTGCCGGGCAGCGGGCTTCGAGCTGCTCGACCACGGAGCGAGCCGATGACGCTGCGCATCGGCCCGATCGAGGTGCCGACGCCGGTCGTCCTCGCCCCGATGGCGGGCATCACCAACGCCCCCTTCCGCACGCTGTGCCGTCGCTACGGGGGTGGCATCTACGTGTCGGAGATGATCGGCGCCCGCGGCCTCGTCGAGGGGAACCCCAAGACCCTCCAGCTGGCCGACTTCGGCCCCGACGAGGAACCGCGCAGCATCCAGCTCTACGGCACCGAGCCGTGGGCGATGCGCGCCGCCGCCGAGCGGCTCGTCGGCGAGGGACGCGTCGACCACATCGACCTGAACTTCGGGTGCCCGGCCCCCAAGGTCACCCGCCATGGCGGTGGGGCGGCGCTCCCGTTCAAGCGGCGGCTGTTCGCCGACCTGGTCGGCGCCACCGTCGAGGGAGCCGGCACGGTCCCGGTGACGGTGAAGCTGCGGATGGGCATCGACGACGACCACCTCACCTTCCTCGACGCCGGGCGGGCGGCGGCCGACGTCGGGGCGGCGGCCGTCGCCCTCCACGCCCGCACCGCCGAGCAGCTCTACTCGGGACGGGCCCGCTGGGACGCGATCGCCAGGCTCAAGGCGGCGGTGCCCGACGTCCCGGTCCTCGGCAACGGGGACATCTGGGTCGCCGCCGACGCGGTGGCGATGATCGAACGAACCGGCTGCGACGGCGTGGTCGTCGGACGAGGGTGCCTCGGGCGCCCGTGGCTGTTCGGCGAGCTCGACGCGGCCCTCGCCGGGCGACCTCCGAGCTCCCCGCCGGACCTCGGCGGGGTCCTCGACGTCATGGTCGACCACGCCCGGCTGCTGGTCGACTGGTTCGGACCACACCTCGGCATCCGCTCGTTCCGCAAGCACACCGGCTGGTACCTGAAGGGGTTCCCGATCGGGTCGGAGCTGCGGGCCGAGCTCCACCAGATCGACGACGTCGACGAGCTCGTTGCCCGCACCGCCCACCTCGAGCGAACGATGCCCTATCCCGACGGCGTCGGCGAGATGCGGCGCGGCCACACGAACGGCCCGCGACGGGTCAGGCTGCCGCACGGGTGGCTCGACGACCCGGACGCGACCCCCCATCTGGAGGCGGCGGCGGCCGCGGTGGTGTCGGGGGGCTGACTCAGCCGCCGAGCTGGCCGTCGGCGATCGACGAGCACCGGCTCCAGTGCCACCAGTCGTCGCCGTTCAGCAGCCAGGCGGAGACGGCCACGTTCGCCTCGGGGTCCCACCAGTCGGCCCCGGCGAAGCCGGCCTTCGCCGCCCGGTCGGCCCAGACCCAGTCGGCGTGCTGGAAGAGACCCACGTAGTTGTCGCCGCTGCCCCCGCGGGCATTGGCGTCGAACTTCGACTCGCACTGGGCGACGAGGACCGCCTTGTCGACCTCCGACGCGGGGAAGTAGCGCTCGACGAGGGAGCGCACCTGGGCCTCCGACAGGACGTTGGACCCGGTCGGGTCGGCGCTCGCCGCCACCGCCGCCTCGGTGGTGGTCGTGGGGGGCGGCGGCGCCGTGGTGGTGGTCGTGGGGGGTGCGGTGGTCGTCGTC
>CAZTLW010000010.1:0-14094 GCA_964614585.1 uncultured Acidimicrobiia bacterium
AGCTCGTCGTAGTCGACCTCGACCGTGCCCAGGCCCCGGGCCTCGGCGAGGACCCTGGCCTGGGGTGTGATGGACTGGGCGGCGAACACCCCGCGGACGGGGGCGAGGCGGGGATCGTGGTCGAGGCGCTCCACGTAGCGCGCCAGCTGCTCGACGCCGTCGATCTCCCCCCGGCGCTTGATCTCGACCGCCACCACGGCACCGTCGGCATCCCGGCAGAGCAGGTCGACGGGGCCGATGTCGGTCGGGTACTCGCGGCGGATCAGCTCGAGGCCGGGCTCGATCATCGCTGGACGCTCGGCCAGCAGCACCTGCAGATGGGCCTCGACCCCGTCCTTCTGCAGGCCCGGGTCGAGTCCGAGGTCGTGGTCGACGTCGGCGAGGACCTCCTCGATCTCGATCTCGAGGCGCTCGCCCTTGCGGTTGGTGACCACCCAGCGCTCGTCGGACTCCTCGAGCACGTTCGGGGCGTTCATCCAGTTGAGCGGCTTGTAGGCGCCGCCGTCGGCATGGACCGCGACGCAGCCGTCGGCCTTGACCATGAGGAGCCGGACCGCCGGGGGGAGGTAGGCGGTCAGGCGGCCCTCGTAGGTGACCGAGCAGCGAGCGATGACGAGGCGCATGGGCGGTCGCAGGCTACGACGAGGTCGCCGAGAACCCCGAACTCGTGGCGGTGAGGGGCACGAGGTGCCCGTCGGCGAAGAGATCGGCCGGGACCGCCTCGACGAGTCCGCCCCACAACCCCGCCGGGAGGCCCAGGTCGGCGAGTACGAGATCGCCCCCCGGCGCGGCCAGTCCGGGCTTCGGGAGGGCGAGGGTGACGGTGACGGTGGCGGTCACCGATCCGGCGGTCGGGCCGGCGTCGGCATCGACGCCCGAGGGAAGGTCGAGGGCCACGACCTCCCGTCCGGCCGACCAGCCCGCCAGTTGGGCGGCCCGGCCCCGGAGCGGCCCGTCGGCCGAGTACCCGACCATGGCGTCGATGACGACCGGGTCGCCGGCCGGTGGCGCATCCTCCGGTTCGAGGCCCATGGCGGCGAGGGTCGCCAGGTGGTGGGCGGCCTCGGGGCCGGTCCGGTCGCTGGACCGCACGACGGTGACGGCCACGCCCCGGTTGACGAGGTGGCGGGCTGCACACAGTCCACCGCCGCCGTTGCCGCCCGGTCCGGCCAGCACGACGACGGGCCGGCCCCCGAATCGGTCCACGGTGACGTCGGCGACGGCCCGGCCGGCGTGCTCCATCATCTGGAGGACGGTGATCCCGTAGTCGTCGACGGCCCGGCGATCGGCCTCGGCCATCCCGACCCGCCCGATCGCCGGGACGGACCTCACGGGCCCCCGAGCTCGGCGAGGGCGATGGCCTGGGCGACGCACGACTTGCGCAGGTCCTCGAGGTCCACGCTCTCGTTCGGCCCGTGGGCATTGCCGGTCGGGTCGATGACGCCGGTCAGCAGGATCGGGGCGTCGGGCATCGCCTCGGCGAAGGCGGCCACGAACGGAATGGAGCCGCCGACACCGATCTCGACGGGATCGATGCCCCACGCCGCTCGGAAGCCCGTGGCCCAAGCCTCGTGGGCCGCGCTCTCGGTGCCGAGTTCGAACGCCTCCCCCGCGGCGCCCCGGTGGACGGTCACCTCCGCCCCCCAATCGACCCGGGCCTCGAGGTGGGCGGTGAGGGCGTCCATGGCGGCGGTGGGGTCCTGGCCGGGAGCGAGACGCATGCTGACCTTGGCCCGGGCGACCGGGATGAGCGCATTGGCCGCTTCGGCGGTGGACGGCGAATCGATGCCGAGGACGGCGATCGCCGGCTGGTGCCAGAGCCGGGACGTGAGGGATCCGGTGCCGATGAGCTCGAGTCCGTCGACCGCGTCGGCAGCCGCCCGGATCTCGTCGTCGGTGAGGTCGAGGGGGTCGGCGTCGCGGGCGACGAGTCCGTCCACCGCGACCGATCCGTCGGGGTGGTGGAGGGTGGCGAGCAGGCGGGCGAGGGCCGTGATCGCATCGGGGAGCACGCCCCCGAAGAGCCCCGAATGGACGGCGTGGCCGGCCGTGCGCACCTCGACGATGCAGTCGACGAGTCCCCGGAGCGAGGTCGTGAACGAGGGTGCACCGACTCGCCAGTTCCCCGAGTCGCCGATGACGATCACGTCGGCCTCGAGCAGGTCGCCGTATCGGTCGAGGAACGCCGGCAGGTGGCCCGAGCCGATCTCCTCCTCGCCCTCGATGAACACCTTGAGCCCCACGGGTGGCGCCTCCCGGTGGGCGAGGATCGAGGCCAGGTGCATGACGACGCCGGCCTTGTCGTCACCGACCCCGCGTCCGAACAGGCGGCCGTCCTCCTCCCACGGCTCGAACGGGTCCCGCTCCCACCCGGGACCGGGCGGCTGGACGTCGTGGTGGGCGTAGAGCAAGACGGTGGGGGCGCCCTCGGGGCCCGGGAGTTCGCCGTACACCGCGGGGTGGGCGCCGTCGACCTCGAGGAGTCGGCAGTCCGCGAGGCCTGCCTCGGCGAACCGGTCGCGGACGGCCTCGGCCGACCGGCGGACGGCGGCGGGGTCGGTGGCGGAGACCCCCGGGATCCGGACGAGGTCCTCGAGGATGGCCCGCAGTTCGTCGAACCGGGCGTCGACCGCGGCGGTGATGGTGTCGGTGGGCATGGGGCGAGGCTATCGGCGGCTCGAGGGGGTGAGCCATGTTGGTGATGGCCCAGCCCGACAGGAACGACGTGGTGTCTCGACAGGAACACCTGTTGGGCGTTGGGCAGTCGGGTCGCATCGGTAGGCTGTCGGCCCCATGGCACGACTCCGCCTCTTCGCCCACCTCCGCGAGCTCGCCGGGACCGACCGTCTCGACGTCGACGGCGAGACGGTCGGCGACGTCCTCGACGCGGCGTCGGCCTCGCTCGGCGAGGAGTTCGCCCGAGGTCTCGGGACGGCCCGGGTCTGGGTGAACGGAGAACCGGCCGAGTCGGCGACCGCGGTGGGCGCCTCGGACGAGGTGGCGGTGTTGCCACCCGTCTCGGGTGGCGAACAGGCCGTCGTCCCGGGCGTCTCGATCCCGTGGTCGGCGGTGGCAGGTGCGCTGCTCGCCGGCCTGCTCTTCCTGGACCCCGCCTTCTTCGTGGCCGGGGCGGTCGGCGTGCTCGGTGCCTGGGCCTGGGACCTCGCCAGGTCATCGCCCGCCGGTCCCGACGGCTTGCGGCTCCCGCCGGTGTTGGTGGCCATCGCTGCCGGCATCGTGGCGCCGGCCCTCCTCATCCCCCCCGTCGACCACCTCACGGGTGTCGGTGTGGCCGCGGCGGTGGCGGTGATCGCCTCGTTCGGCCAGGCCGTGGTCGATCGCAAGTCCCGATCGGTGGTCGGCCTCGGCACGACCATGCTCGTCTCGGTGGTGGCCGCCACGGCCGCCGCCTCGGCGTTCCTGGTCCGCCTGGCCGACGGCGGGATCTCGGCGCTGTGGGTGCTCCTCGCCGCCTCGGCGGTCGCCTCGCTCGCCGCCACCGCCGCCGATCGGATCCCCGCTCTCGGCGTCATCGACCCGCTCTCGGCCGGCGCCATCGGGACGGTGGCGACGGGCCTCGTGGTGGCCCTCGTCCTCGACCTGTCGATCGTGCCCTACCTGTTGGTCTCGATGGTGCTCGCCCTCGCCCTCATCGGCGGCCGGGCGCTCGGGTCGCTGGTCCGCACCGGTCGGGTGCTCCTCGTCGACACCGCCCCCGGTGACCTCACGGCGCTCGACGGCGCGGTGCTGGCCACCGCCTTCCTCCTGCCGGCGCTCCTCCTCTTCGTCTGAGGCTCAACCGGCCCGGCCCCACGCCAGGCCGCCGACGACGCCGACCAGCCCCGCCACGACCGGCACCACCAGGACCGCCACCGCCGTGCCGGGGCGGCCGTCCTCCCACAGGACGACGACGTCGGCCATCCAGGTCGAGAACGTGGTGAACCCGCCCAGCACCCCGACCGTGAGACCCAACAGGGCTCGCGCCTCCCCGTCGCTCCCGGGCACGAAGCGGGCGAGTACGAACCCCAGGACACCGGCCCCGACGACGTTGACGACGGCGATCGCCCACGGGGCGTCGGCGCCGAGGGCGACGAGACCGCGTCCGAGCAGGTACCGGGTGGTGGCGCCGACGGCCCCGCCGAGCGCCACCACGAGCAGGTTCACACCCCGGCCTCGTCGGGGAGCGGGAACCAACGAAGGCTCTCGAAGTCGGCGGTGACCGACGGCGCCTCACCCGGGTCGGCGGCGCCGGCTGCCAGCACCCGCCGCCCCTCGGCCAGCCAGTGGGCGAGTCCCCGGTCGTCGACCCGGTGGGGCCGGGCCGGGTACCGCATCTCGCCGGAGGCGTAGTCCACGTCGTGGAGCGACATCGGCGGCGTCGCCAGCCCACCCCGATGGGTCCAGAGGCCGGTGGCCGGCTCGAATCGGTAGGACGGCAGGAGGCGATGGCCGTCGTCGGCCACGGCCCGGACCGCCTCGATGAGGTAGTCGACGGTCTCGTCGTCGAGGAAGTAGGTGAAGTTCACCCGCACCCAGCCCGGCTTGATCCCCTCACAGCCCCGACCGATCTCGCGGTGGTAGGCCGCCGACGTGTCGAGGTCGATGCCCAACAGCCGGTGCCCGTAGGGCCCGGCACAGGAACAGCCCCCACGCGACTGGATGCCGAACAGGTCGTTGAGGAGGGCGACGACGAAGTTGTGGTGGAGGTGGCGGCCGTCGGGACGCCTGACCACGAACGAGACGATGCTCAGGCGGGCGGCGTGCCGGTTGCCGAGCACCTCGATGCCCGGGTGGGCGCACCAGGCGTCGACCGCCCGGCGGGCCATCGTCTCCTCGATGGCCATGATCCGGTCGGCTCCGACCGCCTCCTTCAGGCCGAACACCAACCCGGCCCGGATGGAGCCGACGATCTCGGGCGTCCCGCCCTCCTCGCGGTGCTCGGGGTCGGCGAGGTACTCGTGGTGGGTGGCGTTGACGTACGACACGGTGCCGCCGCCGGGCACCACGGGGACGGGGTTCGTGAAGAGCTCGCGTCGGGCGACCAGCACACCCGGCGTGCCGGGGCCGCCCACGAACTTGTGGGGCGAGATGAAGACCGCATCGAGGTAGCCCGGACCGTCGTCCGGGTCGCCCATGTCGATCGACACGTAGGGGGCGGCGGCGGCGTAGTCCCAGAAGCTGAGGGCGCCGTGGGCGTGGAGCAGCGACGCCACCGCCTCGGTGTCGGTGAGGATGCCGGTCACGTTCGAGGCGGCCGAGAACGACCCGATGAGGAGCGGTCGGTCGGCGTGGGCGACGAGCTCCCGGTGCAGGTGGTCGAGGTCGACGTGGCCGTCGGCGTCCTCGTCGATGACCACCACGTCGGCGATCGACTCCCGCCAGGGCAGCTCGTTGGAGTGGTGCTCGTAGGGGCCGATGAACACGACCGGGCGCTCGTCGGCGCCGATGGCGTCGCTCAGGTGGTGGCGCTCGTCGAGGACGGCCGGGAGGCTGATCCCGAGCACGCCCACCACCTTGGCGATGGCAGCCGTCGACCCGGACCCGCAGAAGACGACGGCGTGGTCGTCGCCGGCCCCGACCGAGCGGCGGATGATCTCGCGGGCCTCCTCCCGGAAGCGCGTCGTCTGGAGCCCGGTCCCCGACGACTCGGTGTGGGTGTTGGCGTACAGCGGGAGCACCGTGTCCCGCAGGTAGTCCTCGATGAAGTCCACCGACCGGCCCGAGGCCGTGTAGTCGGCGTAGACGACCGGTCGGGGCCCGAACGGCCCATCGACGAGCTCTCGGGTGCCGATCACCGACCGTCGGATCGTCTCGATCAGGTCCATGGCCCCGCCAGCCTACGACGCCGAGCCGTCTGACGACACGGCTTCAGGCGGGCGACGGGCCTGCCGATGGGACCGACATGAGCCGGAGGTATGGGCAACCCGTCGGTACCCTGCCGTGGATGCGATTCGGGTCCCCTGCCCTGCGCATGTTGGCAGTCCTCGTCCTCGTGGCCACGGTGCTGGTCGCGGAGCCGGCCCAGTCCGTCTCCAAGCAGGACGTGGACCGGGCGTGCGCCGCCTCCTCGCAGGCCCTCCGCGACCTCGAGGCGGCCGAGACGCGCCTCAACACGGCCACCGCCGAGCTGAACGACGTCTGGTCCCGCACCGAGGCCGTGACCGCCAAGGAGGTCAACCTGCGTGAGATCGTCGACGTCTCCGAGCGGGAGATGCGCAACACGCAGGGCGACGTGGTCGATCGGGCCGTCGAGGTGTACATGACCGGCGGCACCTCGGACCTCTCCACCGTCTTCTTCTCCGCCGAATCGGTCAACGAGGTGCTCGCCGCCCAGGAGATCGTGGAGGCGGCGGCCGACACCGACGTCGGCGCCATCGAACGCCTCGACGCCCTGACGTCGGAGACGGAACGCCTCCGGGGCGACATCCTCGACGCCCGCGACGAGCTCCGGGAACTGGGGACCCAGATGGAGGCACGGGCCGCCGAACTGGAGGCCGCCCGCAACGAGGCCGTCGCGGCCCGGGACCGCCTCTCCGGTCGCTGTGCCGAGCTCAAGGCCCAGTACGACGCCGAGCAGAAGGCCCGCGCCGCCCGCGAGGCCGCCGCCCGTCGCGGAGCGGCCGGTGGCGTCGGCCCGATCGGCGGCTTCCTCTGCCCGGTGTCGGGTTCGGTCTCGTTCATCAACGACTGGGGCTTCCCCCGCTCGGGGGGCCGCACCCACAAGGGCACCGACATGTTCGCCCCTCGCGGCACCCCGCTCGTCGCGGTCCTCGACGGTGTCGCCACCGCCGGCTCCAACCGCCTCGGCGGCACCACGGTGCACCTGCGCACGGCCGGCGGCCTCCGCTTCTACTACGCCCACCTCGAGGCGGTTGCGGCGGGGATCGGCAAGGGGACGCCGGTGTCGCGGGGCACGGTGATCGGCTACGTCGGCGACTCGGGGAACGCCCGCGGCGGATCGCCCCACCTACACTTCGGGATCACCACCAATCGACCGGTGAACCCGTTCCCGACCGTGCGAGCCGCCTGCTGATGCCCGACACCCGACGACGCCTCGACCAAGTCCTCGAGCCCGACTTCATCGATGGGCTCTCCGACCGGTCGATCACGGAGTTGCGGGATCGGCGGGAACTCGTGGACCAGGTCGAGACCGAGCTGAGCTTCTACCGGCGTCTGCTGCACGGTCGGATGGACCTCCTCGACTTCGAGCTGCGCCGTCGCCGCGGCGAGGAGTCCCGCTCCCTCATCGAGGCGCTGCCCGAGATCCTCGCCGGCGACGACCACCCCGGCGGTGGTCAGGGTCGGGCGATCCGCGGCGGCTTCGCCCCGGACCTGCTCTTCGAGACGGGCCGCCGCTCCATCGACCGCGTCCTCGAGGACGGCTTCCTGGCCAACCTCCCGGCGATCGACGACGCCGAGCTCGAGACGATTCGCGCCACGCTCGCCGACGCCGAGCGGGAGATCTCCGAAACCCGGCACCGGCTGCATGACGTGCACGCCGCGCTGCAGGGGGAGATCACCGGGCGCTACGCCGCCTCGGGCTGAGGTGCTCGCCGAGGTCGTCCGCAGCGGGCTGGTGGAGGCCCGCCACCACGGAGCCGTGGCCGTCGTCGGCCCCGATGGGCTGGTGGCGTCGGACGGCGATGTCGAGCGTCCGTTCTACGCCAGGTCCTCGATCAAGCCGTTCCAGGCCGCGATGGCGCTCGATCACGGGGCTCCGCTCGCCGGGGCGTCGTTGGCGCTCGCCTGCGCCTCCCATGCCGGGCTCCCCCAGCACCTCGTGGTGGTCGAGCGCATGCTGGCGGGCGCCGGCCTCGGTCCCGGCGACCTCGGCACGCCGGCGGCGTGGCCGTCCAGCCCGGATGGCCGGGTGGCGCTGGCACTCGCCGGTGTGGAGGCACCCTCCCCCCTCTTCCACAACTGCTCGGGCAAGCACGCCGCGGCGCTCTGGGCGTGCGTCGTGGCGGGGTTCGACACCGCCACCTACCTCGATCCGGACCATCCACTGCAGGTGGCCGTGGCCGAGCACCTGGCCGCCGTGTGTGGGGCGACGCTGCCGCCACCCGGCGTCGACGGATGCGGGCTCCCAGCCCACGTCGTGACGGCGGTGGACCTGGCGACGGCCTGGTCGCACCTGGCCGTCGCCGAGGCCTACGCCCCCATGCGCTCGGCGTTGTGCGACCACCCCGTGCTCATCGGCGAGCCCGGTCGGCCCGACGGCGTGCTCGGAACTGCCGGGCTCCCGGCCAAGGGTGGGGCGGAGGGGTGCCTCGGGGTCGCGGTCCCCGAACTCGGACTCGGCATCGCCCTGAAGTGTTGGGATGGCTCCTCGCGACCGCTCGGCCCCGCCATCGCCGCCGTCCTCCGACAGCTCGGGGTGGCGGCCCCGACCGACGCCCTGGCCGTCGACGTCCTCGGTAGGGGACGCCCGGTGGGTACGGTGCGACCGCTCGTGGAGCTTCGATGACCGCCCCGATCCACCTCGCGCCCCTTGCCCGCGCCATCGGCCCGTTCGCCGACCCGGCGTTCCTCGACGTCGTCCATGCCCACTTCCCGCGAGGGCAGCTGGTCGAGACCGTCGCCGACGACGCCATCGTCCGCCTCGAGGACGTCGACGGGACCCTCGTCGGGGTGGGCGACCGAGACCTCGTCGACTACCGCAGCCCGCTGGGCCCCGGCGCCCTCGAGGCCATGGTGTCGGTGGCCGCCGGCCGACCGCTCCTGCTCGACTCGGTGCCCGAGCCGGCGGCGGCGGCGATCGCCGAGGCGCTCGAATCGGCGGGTCGCCGGGTCGACCTCGTCGTCGACGACACCGCAGCCGTGCTGGCCCTGCCGGCGACGTTCGACGACTGGCTGGCGGCGATCGGCAAGAAGGAGCGCCACGAGACCCGCCGCAAGCGCCGGCGGTACACCGAGCACGTCGGCCCGGTCGAGGTGGCCGCCTTCGACCAACCCGGGGACCGCCTCGACGAGTTCATCGCCCTGCACCGGTCGTCGGCCGGCGCCAAGGGATCGTTCATGACCGACGACATGGCGGCCTTCTTCGTCGACCTGCTGGCGCTCGAGGCGTGGTCGATCCGGGCGCTCGTCGATCCCGACGGTGCGATGGTCGCCGCCGGGTTCGGGGCGGGTGACGAGGACGGCTTCTACCTCTACAACTCGGCCTTCGACCGCTCCCACGCGGAGGCATCGCCGGGCGTGGTCCTCATCTCCGCCCTCATCGAGGACTGCATCGATCGGGGTCTCGACCGACTCGACTTCCTGAAGGGCGACGAGGCCTACAAGTTCCGCCTGGGCGCCGACCCCCGCCCGCTGGCAACGGTGCGGGTGGCGGGATGATCTCGTCGGTCGCCTACCTGAGCCTGCACACGTGCCCCCTGACCGTGCCGGGCGTGGGCGACGCCGGGGGCATGAACGTGTCGATCCACGAGCACGCGCTGGCGATGAGCCGGCGGGGGGTGGCCGTCGACGTCTTCACCCGGCGGGCCGATCCCGACGTCGCCGAGGTCACCGAACCGGCCCCGGGCTATCGGGTGGTGCACGTCCCGGCGGGACCGCCCGAGCCGTTGCCCATCGCCGACCAGGTCGGCCTCGTCGAGGCGTTCACCGAGGGGGTGCTGGCACGGCTGGACCGGCCGCACGACCTCATCCACAGCCACTACTGGTTGTCCGGCCGGGCGGGACTGGCGATCGCCGCCCGTCTGGGGGTGCCGCTGGCCAATTCGTTCCACACCCTCGGCCGGGTCAAGGACCGCACGCGTCGCGCCGACCAGGCTCCGTCCCCGACCGAGCGGATCGACGCCGAGCACGCCGTCATCGCGGGCTCCGCCTGCGTCATCGCCGCCACGCCGCTCGAGGCGAGTGACCTCATCGACCACTACGGGGCGGATCCCACCCGCCTCTGCGTCAGCCCCCCCGGCGTCGACCTCGAGACGTTCCACCCCGGCGATCGCGCCGCGGCCCGCCGCCGACTGGGCCTGGGTGACGGCCCGCTGGTGCTCGTCGCCGGGCGGGTGCAGCCCCTGAAGGGCGTGGACGTCGCCCTCGAGGCGCTGGCTCGTCTCCGTCGACGGGTGCCTGCCCGGCTGCTCGTCGTCGGTGGTGCCTCCGGGGTCGGCGGGTCGGCCGAGCTGGGCCGGTTGCGCGCCAGGGCTGCCGAGCCCGATCTTGCGGGCGCGGTCGAGTTCCGCCCGGCGGTCCCCCACGCCGACCTCGCCGACCACCTGCGAGCGGCGGACGTCGTCCATGTCCCCTCCCGGTCGGAGTCGTTCGGCTTGGTGGCGGCCGAGGCGGCCGCCTGCGCCACCCCGGTCGTGGCCACCGAGGTCGGCGGCCTGCGATACGCGGTCGCCGACGGCGTCGGCGGCCTGCTGGTGGCGGGCTGGGATCCGCAGGACCACGCCGAGGCCCTCGAGCGCGTCCTCTGCGAGCCCGGGCTGGCGGCGACGCTGGCCGAAGGGGCGGCGCAGCACGCGAGGCGCTTCGGCTGGGACGCCACGACCGACCGGTTGCTGGAGTTGTATGCCGGCATCACGTGACGAGGTCCGCGAGCGACTGCTCGCCCTGCTCGGCGCCTGGGCGGACGACCCCGACTCGGACGTGGTGGCCGTCGAGGAGGTCGATGGCCGGGTGGCCGTCCGGATGCGCCAGACGGTGCGGGACTTCTCGACCATCTGGTGCGATCCCGGCGAACGGACGATCCGGTTCGAGGCCTATGTCCTGCCGGCGCCCCCGAAGTCGGCGGCGGAGATCCACCGACAGGCACTGGTCCGCAACGCCGGGCTGCGCGATGCCGCCTTCGCCCTCGATGACGAGGGAGCGGTCGTGATCGTCGCCCGCATCCCGACCACCGAGCTCTCCGACGACCGGCTGCAATTGGTGGTCGCCGAGGTGTGGGAGGGCGTCGAACGTGCGTTCCCGTCGATGGTGCGCCTCGCCTTCGCCCGCGAAAAATAGGGACCTTCACGTTGTCCACAAGCCGCTGTGGGCAACCCGGGGAGATCCGCCCTGCGTCGTGGAAAAGCCCCCGTCCTCGGGTGGAGAAGGCGTTCGGGTTCGTGGAAGGGATGGCCGAGGGCGGGATCCGGCACCCATCCGGGGCCGGGTTTTCCACATGGCCGACCCCCTTGCCGGGCAGGGGTTGGCGACGTACATTCGACCCACGCCGAAGCCCGAGGTGCCGAGGCGTCGGAACCGACCGTTCGGGGAAGTGCGGGACGTGACGACGCCGGAGTTCCTCGGGCTTCTGCGTGGTCCGTAGCCTCGCCGCATGTTGTCCGCCGTGCGCCTCCCGGGCCCGCCGCCACCCGGCGTCGGGCTGCCGGCCCGGCTCGGACCGGTGGTGGTGGTCACCGGAGCACCGGCCTGGGCATGGGACGGCCCGGCCCCGGACCTACCGATCAGCACCTTCGATCCCCCCGACGCCGAGTCCGTCGCCGGCTGGGGCGTCGACCACGTCGTGGTGGTGGCGGCCGACGTGACGGCAGCCGTGGACGCCCTCGTGGCGGCAGGGGCCGACTTGCGGCGGCGCGGCCGCACGGCACGGGGCGGGGAGGCGGCCTTCCTGCTGGCCGGTGTCCTCGTCGAGGTCGTGGCGGTGGACGAGGGCCCGGCCCGCCTTGCCGGGATCGCCTACGAGACCGACCGTCCCCTCGACGAGGTGGCGGCGGCGTGGCGGGCGGCGGGGGTGCCTGCGGGGGACCCCCATCCAGCCGTCCAGCCGGGTCGATCGATCTGCAGCGTGCGAGGTGCCGCCGTTGCGGCGATGACCCCCCGCTGAGACGGCTACTGCAGGAAGGGCTCCATCGGATGCCACGCCAGGCGATCGGCGATGGCGTCGACCGACGGCGGGGTCGGGGCGGCCGGAGGCGGGACGGCGGCCGCCCGCACGGTCACCGGCCCCGTGGTGTCTCGCGGCTCGGTCGTCGGGGGGCTCGAGTCGGGGTCGGCCGCCGTGGCCGATGATGTGTCCGGAGCCGCCGCAGCGACCGTGGTGGTGGTCGTCGTCGAGGAGGTCGTCGGAGCCGGAGCCGGCTCGGCCCCCGACGCCCGCATGAAGGCCACCGTCACGTAGACCATCCCGCCGTCGTCGGTGTGGGTGCCGACCCCGACGTGGGTGAAGTCGCCGAGGACGTGGCCCCGGTGCCCGGGCGAGGACATGAAGCCTTCGTGGACGACCGCCGCGGTCGAGCCCCGGCCGACGTTCTCGCCCAGTCGCTCCCACCCCGAGACCGCGGAGGCGAGGTCGAGGGAGTGGAAGACCGAGCCGGCGGCAGCCATGGCGGCCGAGTGGGAGCGGCCGTGTTCGACGAGTCGAGCATCGACGGCCAGGGGCGCCAGGCCTTGGGCCGAGCGCTCGGCGTTGATGAGCGACACGAGGTCTCCCTCGCCGGGACCGGCGTCGACGGCGGTCGCCCAGGTCAGCGGGACGAGGAGGGCCACCAGGGCGAGGAGGGCCGTCAGGCGGACGGGACCGAGCCGACGTGGGTGGTCGAGCCGGGGAGCGGCCTCGGGGCTGGGACGGCGCATGGCGGGGCACCCTGCCCGATCCGGCCGGGTTCCGCAAGCCGACCCGGTGCCGCCCTCAGTCGACGTAGGGCCGGTCGAGGCTCCAGGCGGTGCGGGCGGCGACCTCGGCGGGGCTCAGGGGTGGAGGCGGTGGTGGGGTCGTCGTGGTCGTCGTCGGCTCGGGGGCCGACAGCGTGGCGGGCTTGGGCGCCGGGGCCGGCTTCGGCTTGGGCTTCGGTGCCGGGGCCTCGGCGGCGGCCGGGGCGTCCGTGGCAGGTGGCGGCGCAGTGGTGGGCGGTGGTGGTGGGGCCGTGGTGGTGGGTGGCGGGGCGGTCGTGGTCGTGGTCGCCGGGGCGGCATCCTTCGACTTCATGAAGACCACGGTGACGTACATCATCCCGGCCTCGGTGACGTGGGTGCCCACGCCTGCGTGGGTGAAGTCGCCGAGGATGTTGGCCTTGTGGCCCGACGAGTTCATGAAGGCCCGGTGCAGGCTGTTGACGCTCGGTCCGCGACCGACGTTCTCGCCGATCCGGCTCCAGCCGGAGGTGACGCCGCCCAGGTTCTTCGTGTGCCAGATCGAGTCCGTGGCCGCCATGTCGACGGAGTGTTGGCGAGCGTGGGAGACGAGGGTGCCGTGGCTCGAGAGGGCGTTGAGGCCCCGCGACGTCCGCTCGGCGTTGATCTTGGCGAGCATGTCGCCCTCGCCCGGCCCGGCGACCGCGGCGGGGGCGGCGACCGGCACGGCCAGGAGGCAGGCCAGTGCCATGAGGATGAGTCGACGTGTCATGCGGTGGTCTCCCAGTGCGTCCACCCCAGTTGTCGTCACTCTCCGCGGCTGCCTTTAGTCGGAGTGTGGGTGCCATTCCCGGCGGTCCGGGCCGTCTACCCTCCGGCGCCATGGCCGCGTTCTCCCGATGGGCCGCGGTGGCAGTCGGTCTTGCAGCGCTCGTGGCGCTCGTGATCACCAACCGCCCGGCACCCGATCCCGGTGACCTGTCCGAGTTCGGCTTCGCCGACGCCTGGGTGCGTGGCGAGGTGGCGTCGGTCGAGTCCGTCCCCTGTCCGGGGGCCGACGCGTCGGGTCCGTTCTGCATCGACGTCGTCTTCCAGATCGACGAGGGCGCCGATGCCGGCTCCTTCGTCACCCAGTCGTTCGCCGACGAACCCGGCTCGCCGTCGTTCGAGGAGGGCGACCGCGTGTTCCTCAGCTTCACCGCAGGCGCCGACCCCCAGTTCGCCTACGGCTATGCCGACCGGGACCGCCTCGGCGTGGTGCTCGCGTGGGCGGCGGCGTTCGCCCTGGCAGTGGTCGTCCTCGGGCGGTGGAAGGGCGTGGCGGCGCTGGTCGGAGTGGGGGTGTCGCTCGCCGTGATCCTCGGCTACGTCCTGCCGACCCTGCTGTCGGGCGGTTCGCC
The DNA here is from genome assembly GCA_964614585.1 of uncultured Acidimicrobiia bacterium. Lineage (GTDB taxonomy): Bacteria > Actinomycetota > Acidimicrobiia > Spongiisociales > JAENVV01 > JAHEFX01. Next base: position 13,926 of record CAZTLW010000010.1, read on the forward strand.
GCTGCTGGTCTCGATCGTGGCGGCGGTGGTGATCGCGGCGGCGACCATCTGGCTCACCCATGGCGTGACCCCGTTCTCGGGGGTGGCCTTCCTCGGTACCGTCTCCGCGCTCGGCCTCACGGCCGTGCTGTCGCAGCTCGCATTCGGGATGGCCCGGATCACCGGGCTC
>CAZTLW010000010.1:14104-31526 GCA_964614585.1 uncultured Acidimicrobiia bacterium
GTACCACGACGGGTACTCCGAGAGCATCCTTTCCTTCGCCAACAACATCCGCACTGTGGATGGCGGCACCCATATCGAAGGCTTGAAAACGGTGCTGACCCGCACCCTCAATGCCTTCGCCAAGAAGCGCGGCAAACGGAAGGAATCCGATTCCAATCTGGCGGGAGAGAACATCCGTGAGGGCCTCACCGCCGTGCTGTCGCAGCTCGCATTCGGGATGGCCCGGATCACCGGGCTCGCCACCGAGGAGGCGGTCTACCTCACCCTGCTGCCCGACGTGCAGGTGTCGGGTCTGGTGCTCGCGGGCGCGGTGCTCGGAGCCCTCGGGGCGCTCGATGACGTCACCGTCACCCAGGCCTCCGCCGTGTTCGAGGTGCGCAACGCCAACCCCGATCTCGATGCCCCCGCACTGTCACAGGCCGGGCTCCGGGTGGGACGAGACCACATCGCGTCGACGGTGAACACCCTCGTCCTCGCCTATGCCGGTGCGTCGATGCCGCTGCTGGTCCTCTTCGTCCTGAGCAACCTCACTCCCGGTCAGGTGCTGGCGTCGGAGGTCATCGCGGTCGAGGCGCTTCGCACGGCCGTGGGCTCGCTGGGCCTGGTGGCGGCGGTGCCGATCACCACCTGGCTGGCGGCCCGGGTCGCGGTCGACACGCCGGCCGGCACCCGCGGCGGCCATGCCCACTGACCCGGGCGTGCGACCGCTGGAGCGTGGCGGTGAACGTTCGCTGGCCGGTACGCACCTCGCCGCCGACCTCCGGTCCCGGCCCCGACCCCACCTCTGCACCGGTTTCGTGGTGAGCCTCGACGGTCGGGTGAGCCTTGCCGGCGAATGGGGTCCGCCCGCCGGGATCCGCAACGAGCGCGACTGGCGACTGCTGCTCGAGTTGGTCATGCAGTGCGACGCCCTCATCCTGGCGGGATCGTCGGTGGGTCGACTCGACGGTGGCTTCCTGGCAGACCCCGGCATCCCCATCGACGACCTCGTGGCCTGGCGGCGGGACCGAGGCCTCCCCGACGAGCCCGCCACGGTGGTCATGAGTCGGAAGGGGCGGTTCGATCCGCACGATCTCGCCGACCTGGGGGACCGGGTCGTGGTGGCGACGGGAACACCGCTGCCCGCCGACCTGTCGGACGCCTACGACGCAGCGGGGGTCGAGGTGCTGGTGGCGGGTGATTTCGGTGACGTCGAGGCTCCCCGCCTGATGGCGGGGCTCGAATCGCTGGGGCTCGGTCTGGCGTGCTCGGTGGCGGGCCCCTCGGCGCTGCACGAGCTCGTGCCGGCCCTGGACTCGGTGTTCCTCACCGTGGTCGGGCGGTTCGTGGGCGGGCACGAGTACCTGACGCTGGTGGAGGGCCCGGTGTTCGACGACTTCCCGGGGTTCCGACTGTCGAGGGCACACGTCGACCCGGCGGCGCCGGGTGGCGCCGATCAGCTCTTCCTGGAACTGACCCGCGTCTGAGCGGTCAGGACGCCTCGCGCAGCTCCCGAAGCCAGCGCCGACGGATCTGCCGTCGCTCGTTGGGGGTGGTGCCGCCCCAGATGCCGAGCGACTGATTCGTCAGGACCGCGAACTCGAGGCACGGCTCCTTGACGGGGCAGTCGGCGCAGACCTCCTTGGCCGCCTTCATGCCGGCGAAGTCGTCGCCGGCGAGGAAGAACATGGAGTCGGGCAGCGACCGACAGGCCGCCTTCGTCCGCCACGTCTGGCTGGTGGACAGGTCGTTCGTGATGTCGGTGACGTTCGTGGCCACGATGGGACCAACGCCTTCCTTGATCGGGTTGTTCCCAGACCGTACGGACCGGACCTAAGACGTGGATGAGAACGCGGTCACGGGCGTGTCACGGGGCCCGTCAGCTCGTTTCGTCCTCCCAGGGAATGGGCTGGTGGTCGGGTTCGTACCGACGCAGTTCCCGCCGGGCCAGCGTCCGGATGTGGACGGCGTCGGGCCCGTCCGCCACCCGCAGCGTGCGCGCATGGGCGTACATCGAGGCGAGTGGGAAGTCCTGGGTGAACCCGGCCCCGCCGAACAGCTGGATCGCCTGGTCGAGCACCCACTGGGCCATGCGGGGCACCACGACCTTGATGGCCGAGATCTCGATCCTGGCGCCCTTCACCCCCACGGTGTCGATGAGCCACGCCGTCTTCAGGGTGAGGAGCCGGGCCTGGTCGATGCGCATGCGGGCCTCGGCGATGGTGTCGCGGACCGTGTCGTGGTCGGCGACGGGGCGGCCGAACGTCTCGCGGCCGAGGGTGCGCTCGCACATCATGTCGTAGGCCCGCTCGGCCATCCCGATGGCGCGCATGCAGTGGTGGATCCGCCCCGGGCCGAGGCGGGCCTGGGCGATGGCGAAGCCGCCGCCCTCCTCGCCGAGGAGGTACTCGGCCGGCACCCGGACGTCGTGGAAGGCGACCTGGGGGTGCCCACCCCGGTCGAGGTAGCCGAAGACGAGGAGGTCCCGTTCCACCTCGACGCCGGGGGTGTCCGTGGGGACGATGACCATCGACTGGCGGTGGTAGGGATCGGCGTCGGGGTTGGTGACCCCCATGACGATGGTGAACTCACAGCGGGGTGACGAGAGCCCGGACGAGTACCACTTGCGGCCCGAGATGACGTACTCGTCACCCTCGCGGCGGATTCGCGTCCGGATGTTGGTGGCGTCCGACGAGGCGACGTCCGGCTCGGTCATCGAGAAGGCGCTGCGGATCTCGCCCTCGAGCAGCGGGTGCAACCACCGCTCCCGCTGGTCGTCGGTGCCGAACATGTGGAGGATTTCCATGTTCCCCGTGTTGGGGGCGTCGCAGTTGAACACCTCGGGGGCGAAGTGGGGGATGTGGCCGGTGAGCTCGGCGATGGGTGCGTACTCGGTGACCGACAACCCCGCCCCGTCCTCGGGATCGGGGAGGAACATGTTCCACAGGCCGTCGGCCTTCGCCCGCGCCTTCAGCTCCTCGAGGATCGGCGGGTGGAAGTGGGGGTCGCCCGACTCCTCCATCTGCGCCTCGTAGGTCGACTCGTTCGGCATGACATGGCGATCCATGAACGCCGCCACTCGCTCGTGGTACTCCTTGCCCTTGGGGCTCATCGCGAAGTCCATGGTCTCCTCGGTCGTCGACGGGGTGACGACGCTACGCGCCCGGCCCCGGGTCGGCGACGTAGGAGAGGCACAGACGGACGACCTCGCCGATCCACGCCTCCCGGTCGTCGTCCATGGCCGGGTGGTGGACGGCTGCCTCGACGGCGGCGACGAGGAGCCGGGCGCGGCGCCCTGCGTCCCCCTCGGCGTGGCCGAACCGCCGGAGGTGCCATGCCACCTCCTCGGCCATCGCCTGCTCGGCGGCCCCCAGGGCCTCGGCGAGCTCGGGTGTCCGCGGCGCGGTCCACAGCAGGCGGTGGAGTGGTCCGGCGTTGGCGCCGGCGGCCGCGTCCACGAACGCCCGGCAGGTGTCCTCGGGGTCGGGCCGGGCGATCCGCAGGCGGGCACCGGCCTCGACCAGGAGCGGCAGGGCCTCGCCGAGGTGGCGTTCGGCGAGGCCCACCAACAGGGCGTCCTTGTTGGGGAAGTACTGGTACAGGGAGCCGATGGAGACCCCGGCCGCGGCGGCCACGTCATTGGTGGTGGTGGCCCGGTACCCGTCCTCGGTGAAGATGCGAGCCGCCGCGTCGAGCACCCGGTCGACGAGTGCCCGGGAGCGTTGCTGGCGGGGACGTTTGCGCGGGGCGGCGGTCGCCGTCGAATGCGAGTGGTCGAACATGAGAATTACTCGCATACTAGGTGCATGCAAACCGTCGACGTCTCCACCGAACTCCCCGCCCCGGCCGCCACGGTGTGGCGGGCGGCCACGACCCCCGCCGCCTTCGTCCACGTCGCCGGCGGCATGCTCCGATTCCCGGCCGCCGAGCGGGCCGGCGCCCGCTGGCAGCCGGGCGACCGACTCGAGGGCTGGACGTTCCTGTTCGGCGTGGTGCCGTTCTCGCGCCACCGGCTGGAGGTGGTCGGGCTCGACCCGGCGGCGATGACCCTCGAGAGCGACGAGGGTGGCGGCATCGTGCGGTCCTGGCGCCACCTGATCGTGGTCGAGTCGCTGGGCGAGGGCCGGTGTCGCTATCGGGACCGGATCGAGATCGACGCCGGGCCGCTCACCCCGGCGGTGGCGGCGTTCGCCCACGTGTTCTATCGCCATCGCCAGCGTCGGTGGCGATCTCTCGCCCCGGTGCTGGCGGCGATCGCCGGCTGACCGACGGGTCGGCCTCCGCACCCGTCGGGTCGGGTTCGAAGCCCGCCATCGCGTCGGGACGGCGCAGCAGGAGGGCGGCGGGGATGGCCGCCACCACGCTGAGTCCCGCCCCGATCCACGATGGCAGCTCCACCGCGGTGGCGAAGAGGGCCCCGCCGATGGCGGTGGAGACGATGGTCCCGACGCTCCCGACCGATTGGTACAGGCCGAGCACCCCGCCCCGGAAGCGGTCGGGGAGCGCCCGGGTGGCGATGGCCTGCACGGGCGGCGTCGTCAGGCCGCCGCCGAAGGCGAAGATGGCGCTGCCGACCGCCGCGAGCACCCACGACGGGGCGATGATGGCCACGGCGAGCCCGGCACCGCGGGCGATGGTGCCCACGATCGCCGTCCTGACCTCGCCGAGGCGCTCGAGGATGGGCGGGAGCGCCCGGGTCTGGGTCAGCAGCTGGGAGATCCCCACGACCGTGAGCAGCAGCCCGATCGACAGATTGATCGCTTCGGGGGTCGCTCCGGCGAACCAGTACGCCTCGCCGACGAGTGCAAACGTCGAGATGACGAGGCCGAGCACGAACATCGCGAGGAACCCGAGGCCGAGGGTGAGCAGCAGTGTCGGGTTGGCAAGCACCATCCGGGCCGTGAGCCGCTCCCGGGTGGCGTTGCGACGGGCCCGCTCGTCGGTGTCGAGCGACTCGTCGAGGACCCGCCAGGTGAGGACGACTGCGGCCACCGCCGCCACTGCCGCCACGAGGTAGGGGAGGCGCAGGCCGAAGCTCGAGAGCAGGCCGCCGAGGGCCGGACCGATGGCGAAGCTCACGCCGAACACGGCGAAGATCGACCCCAGGGCCTGGGCCCGCTTCTCGGGCGGTGTCACGTCGGTGACGTAGGCCTGGGCGACGACGATGTTGCCGCCGGTGATGCCATCGAGGATGCGGGCCGCGAACAGCCAGCCCGTATTCGGGGCGAACGCCAGCATGGCGAAGCTGATGGCGGTGCCGATCTGGCTGACGAGCAGCACCGGGACCCGCCCGATCCGATCGGACAGCCGTCCGAGGTAGGGGCCGGCCACGAACTGGGCGGCGAAGAAGACTGCGGCGAGCAGGGTGACGAACTCGGGCGACAGGTCGTACTCGTTCTTGGCGAAGAGCGGGAGGATCGGGAGGATCATCGAGGCCCCGACCATCTGCACGAAGACGACGAGCAGGATGGTGAGGAGGCGGCGGTCGCGGGTCATGGCTCCGAGTGCGTGGGGGAAAGCGCGTCGCGCTACGGGGCGGGCGTGTCCCGTGGATGTCGGGTGCCGATGGCGGCGAGCGCCACCATGGCGAGGGCCGCCACGGCGGTGGCGACGGCCCCGGCGACGAGGCGGCCCGACAGCGAGTCGGACTCGATCGCGAACCCGACGAGGCCGACCACCAGCCCGGGCGCCGCGGCGATGGCGAATCGTTTCGGCGTGGCGGCCAGGCCAGCCGACCAGCCGACCGCGACGGCGGTCCCCGGCCAGGCAGGCGAGGCGGCCAACACCAGACCGGCCCCGAGTCCGGCGAGCACCGAGCCGAGGAGCCGGGTCCGGGCGACCGCCCCGTCGGCGGTGGCCACCCCGACGCCGATCACGACGCCGACGACCACCACGGCCAGGAGCGCCACCAGCCGGTCGAGCCAGCGGTCGACCGTGACGGCGTCGAGGAGGCCGCTGCGCTCCACCACGCCGAGTGCGGCGGTGGCCACGATGCCGACGACGACCGCCAGCGCCACGCCGAGCGCCCCGGCGGCGAGCGCCGTGCCGAGGACACGGGCGAGGCGAGCAGGGCCGGGCTCAGAGCCGGGACCGGAAGAAGGCAATCGTCCGGTCCCATGCCTGGGTGGAGGCCTCGGCGTCGTAGGCCTCGGGTCGCGAGTCGTTGAAGAAGGCGTGGCCGGTGCCCGGGTAGAAGTGGAAGGTCACGTCATGGCCGAGGTCGGTGAGGTGGGCGAGGAGCTGCTTGGCGCCGTCGAGCGTCGCCCACGAGTCCTCCTCCGCGTAGTGGCCGAGGTAGGCGGCATGGGACGCGGTGTAGTCGGGCTGGGTGTCGTCCCAGGGGATGGCGCCGTAGAAGGGCACGCAGGCGGCGACCCGCTCGTCGATCGTGGAGAGCCAGAGCACGAGACCCCCACCCATGCAGAACCCGACGGCGCCGACCGCCGGCCCGGTGGTCGATTCGAGGCCGAGGAGCGCCGACACCGCCCCCTGCATGTCGGCGGCCGCCCGGGGCAGCTCCATCTGCATCATGATCTTGCCCGCCTCGTCGGGCTCGTCCGTCTCGACGCCGTGGTACAGGTCCGGGGCGAGCGCCACGAAGCCGGCATCGGCGAACCGATCGCAGACGTCCTTGATGTGGTCGACGAGGCCCCACCACTCCTGGATGACGAGGACCCCGGGTCCCGAGCCGGACTCGGGGACCGCCAGGTAGCCCTGGGCGGTCGAGCCGTTGGATGCGAATTCGATCATGTCTCCCATGCCGACGACGTTACGCGGCCGGCGGGTCGGATGTCGCCGGGCGAGGCAGCCACGAGTCGGGCGGCCGATCGGGGTGCGCTCGAGGCAGCACCGACCCCCGTCATCCCGTTCCTGTCGGGCCTGGCCTTCGTCGGGATGGCCAGGCCCGACAGGAAACCGCCGGGCGTAGGGTGCGGCCGATGGACGTCCTCCGCACCCCCGGCGAGCGGTTCGCCGACCTGCCCGACTTCCCCCACGAACCCCGCTACACCGACGTGCCCGACGGCGAGGGGGGCACGCTGCGGATCGCCCACGTCGAGGTGGGGGAGGGGCGCCCGGTGTTGCTCATGCACGGTGAGCCGTCCTGGTCGTTCCTGTACCGACACGTCATGTCGCCGCTCGCGGCGGCGGGTCTGCGGGCGGTCGCTCCCGACCTGGTGGGGTTCGGCCGCTCGGACAAGCCCGCCCGCCAGGCCGACTACTCCTATGCCCGCCACGTCGCCTGGATGTCGGCGTGGCTCGAGGCGGTCGACCTGGCAGACGTCGTCCTGTTCGGCCAGGACTGGGGTGGCCTCATCGGGTTGCGGCTCGTGGCGGCCCACCCCGACCGGTTTGCCGGGATCGTGGTCGCCAACACCGGGCTGCCGACCGGCGACCAGCGCATGCCCGAGGCCTTCGAGGCGTGGCGGGAGTTCTCCCGGACCTCGCCCGTGTTCGACGTGGGTCGGGTCATCGCCAACGGGACCACGAGCGAGCTCCCACCCGAGGTGGTGGCCGCCTACGACGCCCCGTTCCCCGACGACGACCACAAGGCCGGGGCGCGGGTCTTCCCGTCGCTCGTGCCGGCCTCGCCCGACGACCCCGCCGCCGCCGACCAACGGGCGGCCTGGGCGGTGCTCTCGACCTGGGAGAAGCCCTTCTCGACGGCCTTCAGCGATGCCGACCCGATCACCGCCGGCGGAGAACGGCCGTTCCGGAAGCTGGTGCCGGGAGCCGCCACGTCGCCCCATCGCACGATCGAGGGCGCCGGGCACTTCCTGCAGGAGGATGCCCCCGACGAGGTGGTGGCGGCGATCCTCGACGTGGTGCGGTTGCTCGACTGAGGAGCGACACGGGACGCAGGACGGGTTGCCGGGGGGAGTTGGACCCACCGGCCCGGCAGGCGGGTTGTCAGTCCTCCTTGGACTTGCGGCGGGTGCGGCGCAGGTGGAGTGCCCATCCCATGACGATGCCGAGGCCGAACATGAGCAGGGTGTAGATCCACAGCGCCATCTCGAACTCGAAGAACGTCCAGGTGAGGCCCACCTCCTCGGTGTTCTGGAACACGAAGAACAGGACCCCGATCAGGATCAGCGCCCCGATGATCACCTTCGAGTTGACCCCCGAGTCCCCGACGACCACCTCCCGGTCCTTGGGTCGCTCGGGCTTTCCTCCGTCGCTCATGGTGAGCACCTCCTTGGCGTGGAACGGTACCAACGCCGTGTCGCGGCGACGCGCGAAACATGGGCGAACGATCGGTTTCCGCGACCCGGCCCGTCCGTCGTAGGGTCGCCGACGCTTCCCCGAGCCGCCCCGTGAGGGGCCGCGCCGTGGGTTCGGCGAGGAACTCGTTGACAGCTCACACCCGTGTAATTACAGTGCTGGGACTGCACCACATGTTGTGGTCCCGGAGGGAGCAAACCACAACATCTTGTGGTTTGGAGGGTGTGACCGAGTCCTGACGGCGCCGCCTGCCCCGGCGGCGCCGACCCGACTCCGGCCGGCCATCGGCCCGGCCGTCGGGCGCCCGACCACGGCGGCAGTGCAGACGGATCGAGACAGCGAGGAGAGCCGGACACATGGCAGACGGGTTGCAGATCGAGCGGCGTTTCACGACCGCAGGCACCGATCCCTACGAGGGCATCGAATGGAGTCGCCGCGATTCGCGGATCACGAACCCCGACGGGTCGGTGGTCTTCGAGATGACCGACGTGGAGATCCCGGCGGGTTGGTCCCAGGTCGCCGCCGACATCATGGTGTCGAAGTACTTCCGCAAGGCCGGCGTCCCCCAGGTCGACCACGACGGCACCCCGCTGCTCGACGCCGACGGCGCCCCGATCACGGGGCCGGAGCAGTCGTCGAAGCAGGTCTTCGACCGCCTCGCCGAGACCTGGCGCTGGTGGGGGGAGACCCACGGGTACTTCGCCACGACCGACGATGCCCAGGCCTTCTGCGACGAGCTCAAGTACATGCTCGCCACCCAGATGGCGGCCCCCAACTCGCCGCAGTGGTTCAACACCGGCCACCACCACAAGTACGGCATCGAGGGGCCCGAGAACGGTTTCTGGCGAGCCGACCCCGAGACCGGCGAGACCACCCTCACCGGCACCTCCTACGTGTACCCCTCTCCCTTCGCCTGCTTCATCCAGTCGGTCGACGACGACCTCGTCAACGAGGGCGGGATCATGGACCTCTGGGTCCGTGAGGCCCGCCTCTTCAAGTTCGGGTCGGGGACCGGGACCAACTTCTCGTCCATCCGCTCCGAGGGCGAGCGCCTGTCGGGCGGCGGCACCTCGTCGGGCGTCATGTCCTACCTGAAGGTGGGCGATCGGGCCGCCGGTGCCATCAAGTCGGGGGGCACCACCCGTCGGGCCGCCAAGATGGTCATCCTCGACCTCGACCACCCCGAGATCGAGGACTTCATCGACTGGAAGAAGATCGAGGAGGACAAGGCCCGCATCCTCATCGAGGCGGGTGGGTTCCCCGCCGACTTCAACGGCGAGGCCTACGCCACCGTCGCCGGCCAGAACTCCAACAACTCGGTGCGGGCCACCAACGACTTCATCCGCGCCGTGCTCACCGACGACGACTGGCACCTCACCGAGCGCACCTCGGGCGAGGTCACCAAGACCGTCAAGGCCCGCGACCTGTGGCGCCGGATCGCCGACGCCGCCTGGGCGTGCGCCGACCCGGGGATGCAGTACCACAGCACGATCAACCAGTGGCACACGTGCCCGGCCGACGGCGAGATCCGGGGCTCCAACCCGTGCTCGGAGTACATGTTCCTCGACAACACGGCCTGCAACCTGGCCTCGGTCAACCTGGTCACCTTCATGCGCGAGGACGGGACCGTCGACGTCGACGCCTACCGGCACGCCATCCGGCTGTGGACCATCGTGCTCGAGATCTCGGTCACGATGGGCCAGCTGCCGTCGAAGGAGCTCGCCGAGCGCACCTGGGCGTACCGCACGCTCGGCCTCGGCTACGCCAATCTCGGCTCGCTGCTCATGCGGATCGGCCTCCCGTACGACTCCGACGAGGGCCGGGCGATGGCCGGGGCGCTCACCGCGATCCTGACGGGCCACTCGTACGCCACCTCGGCCGAGGTCGCGGCGGTCAAGGGCCCGTTCCCGGGGTTCGAGCCGAACCGCGACCACATGCTGCGGGTCATGCGCAACCACCGTCGCGCCGCCTACGACGCCGACCGCGCCGAGTACGAGGAGGTCGACCACTACGTCATGGGCATCGACGCCGACCTGGCGCCCGACTACCTCGTCGCCGCCGCCCGGGAGTCGTGGGACGAGGCGGTCGAGCTCGGCGAACGGAACGGCTACCGCAACGCCCAGGCCACGGTGCTCGCCCCGACCGGCACGATCGGCCTGCTCATGGACTGCGACACGACCGGCGTGGAGCCCGACTTCGCCCTGGTCAAGTTCAAGAAGCTGGCCGGCGGCGGCTACTTCAAGATCATCAACCAGTCGGTGGCGCCGGCCCTGCGCAATCTCGGGTACTCCGAGCCGCAGATCGCCGAGATGATCACCTACGTGGTCGGCACCTCGTCGCTCGACGGCGCCCCCCACATCAACCGGGAGTCGCTGGCCGCCAAGGGCTTCACCGAGGCGGACCTCGACGCCATCGAGGCGACCCTGCCCGGCGTCTTCGAGCTGAAGCACGCCTTCAGCCCGTTCGTGCTGGGCGAGGCGCGGATGCGGGCGCTCGGCTTCGAGCCCGACGAGTACGCCACGTTCGAGTTCGACATGTTGGCTTCGCTCGGCTTCACCCGGGAGCAGATCCGACAGGCGAGCGACGTCATCTGCGGTCGCCAGACGATCGAGGGGGCGCCCTACCTGGCCGACGGCCACCTGCCGGTGTTCGACTGCGCCAACCGCAACGGCAAGTACGGCGAGCGGTTCATCCACCACTCCGGCCACATCAAGATGATGGCCGCCGCGCAGCCGTTCATCTCGGGGGCGATCTCCAAGACGATCAACATGCCCAACGAGGTGACCGCCACCGACATCGAGGAGTCCTACATGCTCTCGTGGGAGCTGGGACTCAAGGCGATGGCCCTCTACCGGGACGGATCCAAGGCCTCCCAGCCCCTCTCGTCGTCGTCGGACGACGGTGTGTCCGAGGAGGAGGACCTCGAGGTTGCCGAGGCGCTCGAGGAAGAGAAGGCGCTCGCCTGGGGAACGATCCCGGTCGGGCTCTCGCCGACCCAGGCCTACGCCCGGGGCATGACCCCACCGCGGTTCCTGTTGCCGTCGAGGCGGGCGGGCTGGACCCAGGAGGCCCGGGTCGGTGGCCACAAGGTGTTCCTGCGCACCGGCGAGTACGAGGACGGCACGCTCGGCGAGTTGTTCATCGACCTGGCCAAGGAGGGGGCGACCCTCCGCGGGGTGCTCGGGTGCTTCGCCATCGCGGTCTCCAAGGGCCTCCAGTACGGGGTGCCGCTGTCGGAGTACGTGGACACGTTCACGTTCCAGACCTTCGAACCCCGGGGCATGGTCGAGGGCCATCCGAACATCAAGATGGCCAACTCGATCATCGACTACATCTTCCGGGCCCTGGCGGTCGAGTACCTGGAGCGCGACGAGTTGGCGCAGGTGCCGCCGGACCGGTCCGTCTCGGACCTGCCCGAGCCGCCCGTCGGGGCGGCCATCGAGGCCGGCCAGCAGTTGAACCTCGTCGATGCGTCGATGGAGGACGACATCTCGGCCCAGCAGGAAGCGGCGGCGTTCACCGATTCGCCGGCGGCGGTGGCCCCGGTTCCCGAGCCCGAGCCGGTCGGGGCCGCCCAGGTGGCCCAGACGGCGGACGCCACGACGGCGGCGGCGCAGGCAGCGCTCGGCGACATGATGGGCGATGCCCCCCTCTGCGACGTGTGCGGCCACATCACGGTCCGCAACGGCAGTTGCTACAAGTGCCTGAACTGCGGCAACAGCCTCGGCTGCAGCTGAGTTCCGACACACCGATCCACACCCGCACCCCCGCCGGCCGGCGGGGGTGCGGCGCGTCGTCACCGAACATTCACCCGGAATCCGATGCGGAACCGGGGGCGGCATGAGAAGATGGAAATACGACCAAACGGTGAACGGCAGATGAACGCCGACCGCCGTGCGCAGAAGGGGGCCGCCATGGCCGAGTTCGCCACCGACGACATCGCCTTCCTCGATCGCCTCGATCGCCACCCGGGGTGGGCCTTCATGCCCGACGCCTCTCCCGACGAGCGCATCCGAGCCCTCGCCGGGTTCCTCCGCCACTACTCCAGTCGGATGGGCTCCGCCGCCGAGCAGGCCACGTGGCTGGCGAACTGGATCGATGACCACGCCGACGACGCCGACGTGTTGGGTCTGGCGGGCGAGCACCTCTGCGCGCTGATCGATGACCTGGACGGCGCCGTCGCCTACGCCGCCGCCGAACTGGTGCTGGCCCTGCGTGCGGCGGCCGTGACGGACGGCACCGGGCCGGAGGCGTAACCTCGGCCACCATGGCAGACGTCGAGGTGCGCGACGCCGACGGGGTCAACGTCGTCACCCTGTCCCGGCCTGATTCGCTCAACGCCCTCACCCTCGAGTTGCTCGATGCGTTGCTCGGCGCCTTCGACCGGGCGCAGTCGGTGGGTGCCCCGGTGGTCGTCACCGGGTCCGGTCGGGCGTTCTGCGCCGGGGCCGACCTCGCCGCGCTCGCCGACGCGCCCTCCGGCGGCACGCTCGGTGCGACGGTGGCCCGACGCATGCAGACCCACTTCAACGAGGTGCCTCGACGCATCGCCAGCCTCGGCGTCCCGGTGGTGGCCGCCGTCAACGGTGTGACGGCCGGCGGTGGCATCGGGCTGGCCCTTGCCGCCGACGTGGTGCTGGCGGGTACGTCGGCATCGTTCACCAACGTCTTCGCCCAACAGCTCGGACTCATCCCCGACATGGGCGCCTCGTGGGCGGTCCCGCGGGCGATCGGTCGATCCCGGGCCCAGGCGTGGGCCCTGTTGGGAGACCGGATCGATGCGGCCACGGCGGCATCGTGGGGACTGGTCCACGAGGTCGTCGCCGACGACGACCTCGTGGCCGCCGCCACCGACGTCGCCCGCCGGCTCGGTCGGCTGCCTGCCGCGACGCTCCTCGCCGTGCGACGGTCGGTCGAGGAGTCGACCGCCCCGCTGGCCGAGGCCCTGGTGGCCGAGTGGGAGACGCAGGCCGATCTCATCGACCGCGGTCACCTCGTCGAGGGCATCGACGCCTTCTTCGCCGGTCGTCGGCCCGAGTTCGGGGCCTGACGCGGAGGTGAATGACAAAATCGACTTACGCGTCGGCGACGCGTAAGGGGCCGGTGGCCTCGGACCGGGCCGGGCCTAACGTGCCTGCCCATGGAACGGATCGCGGTCCTCACGAGCGGCGGCGACGCCCCCGGCATGAATGCCGCCATCCGGGCGATCGTGAAGGTGGCGGCGAGCCGCGGCATCCCCTGTACGGGGGTCGAACGCGGCTTCGACGGCCTCATCGACGGCCAGTTCATAGACCTCACCCGAACCACGCCGGAGGGATTGGTGCCGGTGCGCGGGGTGCAGCGGGCCGGCAACGCCGGGGGGACGATGCTCGGTTCGGCCCGCTCGGACCGGTTCCGGACGCCCGAGGGCCGCGCCGAGGCGGCGACGCGTCTCGCCGACGCGAGGGTCGACGGGCTGGTCGTCATCGGTGGCAACGGGTCCCTGACCGGCGCCCACCTCCTCGCGGCGGAGACAGGTACCCGCGTCGTCGGGCTGCCGGGGTCCATCGACAACGACGTCGGTTGCACCGCCTCGGCGATCGGCGTCGACACCGCCCTCAACACGATCGTCGATGCCTGCGACCGCATCGCCGACACCGCCCAGGCCCACCAGCGGGCCTTCATCGTCGAGGTCATGGGCCGCCAGTCCGGGTACCTGGCCATGACGTCGGCGGTCGCCAGCGCCGCCGACGGGGTGCTCCTGCCCGAGATCGATCGGAGCCGCGAGGAGATCCTTGCCAACACCTCGGCGCTCACGCTGCGGGCCTTCGCCACCGACCGACTCAAGAGCCACGTCCTGATCATCAAGGCCGAGGGCGTGGACTACCCGTGCACCGATCTCGCGGCCGACCTCGAGGACCGGCTGGCGGGCACCCAGGTGGACGTGCGTGCCACCGTGCTCGGTCACGTCCAGCGGGGTGGTCGACCCTCCAGTTTCGACCGGATGATCGCCGGCCGGATGGGGTTGGTGGCGGTCGAGTCCCTGGTCGACGAGGTGACCGACCGGATGGTCGCCTGGCAGGCCACGGTGCGGGGTGGTGAGAGCACCAGCGACCCCCAGTTGCGGCTCTTCCCGCTCGCCGAGGTGCTGGCCGAGACCAGTGCCATGGCCGACGGCACGTCCTGGGTCACCCGCTGGCGGGCCGAGCGCATGGAGGCGATCCACGGGATCCTCGCCCTCTGAGCCCCATCCCCCGTTCTTGTGTCGTCCAGCCCTGTATGAGGGGGCTGAGCGACACGAGAACGGTCAGGGGAGCCGGTACAGGCGCTCGAGCAGTCGGTCCCGGAACGTCTCGCCGTCGATGTCGACCGCCACGTGGCAGTTGGGCGGCCGCCCGGTCACCCGGTTCACGTCGACGACGGTCGCGCCCCGGGTCAGCGGGGAGGCGCTCTCGATGGCCACGTTGAGGTGTTGGGTCGCCACCAGGTCCGGCCACACCACGTGGGCCACCGCGACGGCGTCGTGCACCGGCGAGGCGTCGAGTCCGTAGACCTCCCGGTGGAACCGGCCGAAGAACTCGAGGAGGTCGGCGACGAACCCCGCCGTCGCACCCCGGGAGCGATCCACGTCGCCGGGGCCCACCAGCGCCTGGTGGGTGACGTCGAGGCCGACCATCGTGACGTCCAGACCCGACTCGAAGACCACCTCGGCCGCCTCGGGATCCGCCCAGACGTTGAACTCGGCCGCCGGGGTGATGTTGGAGACGGCCACCCCACCACCCATGAGGACCACCCGCTGCAGACCTGCGGCGGCCCCCGGGTGGCGGCGGAGGAACAGGGCGACGTTGGTCAGCGGCCCCGTTGCCACGAGTGTGGGGGGCTCGGGCGAGGCCTCGACCATGCGGGCGAGGAAGTCGACGGCGTGCTCGTCGAGCGGCGGCGTCGCCGGCTCGGGGAGGCTCGGCCCCTCCATCCCCGATGCCCCGTGGACGTGGTCGGCGATGACGAGCGGTCGGACGAGGGGGTGGTCGGCGCCCGGCGCCACCCCGACGTCGGTGCGGCCCACCGACTCGAGCACCTGGAGGGCGTTGCGGGTCGTGTTGGCGAGACCCGAATTGCCGCCGACGGTGGTGACCCCCAGCACCTCGACCTCGGGGCTGGCGAGGGCGAGCAGGATGGCGATGGCGTCGTCGTGGCCGGGGTCGCAGTCGATCAGCAGGGGGATGGGCATCGGGCCTCCACGTCGGCTCGGGTGGGCAGCGAGGGCTGGGCGCCGGGCCGCTCGGTGGCGAGGGCCCCGGCGGTGACCGCCATCACGAGGGCCCGTTCGAGGTCGGCGCCCCCGGCCAGTTCGGTGACGAGCGCCCCGCAGAAGGCATCGCCGGCACCGACCGTGTCGACCACGTCGACGAGGGGCGGGCTGGCGGCCAGCCGCCGTCCGCCTCGGTGGGCCACCGCCCCGGCCGCTCCCAGGGTGGTGACGACCAACCCGTCGAAGCCGGCCAGCGCCGACCCGAGCGCCGCCCGCTCCCTCTCGTTCACGATCACGCAGTCGCAGTGGGCGAACAGCGGCGCGGCCCCGTCGTCGGCGGGGGCGACATTCAGGCAGCGGAGCCCGGTGGCCCGCCGCAGGGCGGCGTCGACGGTGGTGAGGGGGACCTCCAGTTGGACCAACAGGGCGTCGGCGTCGATCACCTCGGGTAGGTGCGACGTCGAGAGGGCCGCGTTGGCGCCGGGTGCCACGACGATCTGGTTCTCCCCGTCGCCGTCGACGGCGATGAGGGCGACGCCGGTCGGTTCGTCGACCCGAAGGACGTCGAGCAGGAGGCCCGAGGCGGCCTCGAGGAGTGCGGTGGCGGCGGCGGCCTCGGGGTCGCGTCCCACCGCGGCGGTGAACATGACCTCGGCGCCGAGGCGGGCGGCGGCGAGGGCCTGGTTAGCGCCCTTGCCGCCCGGGTGGCGGGCCAGCCGCGCCCCGCCGACCGTCTCACCCGGCGCCGGCAGGCGCGCGGCGGTGGCGACGAGGTCGAGGTTCACGGATCCGACGACGTGCACCGACGGCATGGGGCCAGCCTACGGCCGCTACCGTCGCCGGCCCATGGAGCTCGAGGTCGTCGACGCGGTCCTGTTGGTGCTCGGCGGGCTGGTGGCGGGCTTCGTGAACACGGTGGCTGGTGGCGGCTCGGCGATCACCCTCCCGATCCTCGTCGAGATCCTGGGCAACCCGCTGCTCGCCAACGGCACCAACCGGGTCGCCATCCTCCTCCAGAACGCGACGGGCGTGGCCGGGTTCCAGCGGGGCAAGGCGATCCCGTGGCGGGTCGTCGGACCACTCGTGCCCCCGGTGCTGGGTGGCGCCCTGGTGGGTTCGTGGGTCGCCACCCGGATCGATCCCGACGCCATGGAGGTCGTCTTCGCCGTCGTCATCATCGGTGTCGCCCTCTCGGTGCTGATCTCGCCGAAGCGCTGGGAAGGCGGCGGTGAGGCCCGGCTCGGGACGGTCGGCCGGATCGTGGCGTTCACGGCGATCGGTTTCTACGGCGGCTTCGTCCAGGCGGGGGTCGGGTTCCTGCTGCTGGCGGGTCTCGTGCTCGGCGGCGGCCTCGACCTGGTGTCCGGCAACGCGGCCAAGGTCGTGCTCATCCTGGGGTTCACCATCGTGGCCCTCCCGGTGTTCATCGTCGCCGGCCAGGTGGCGCTGGTCGCCGGCGGCGTGCTGGCGATCGGGAACATGACGGGGGCGTGGATCGCCTCCAACCTGGCCGTCGCCAAGGGCGCCGGGTGGATCCGATGGGTGGTGGTCGGGGCGGCGCTCGTGGCGGCGGCACGCATGCTGCTGCGCTGACATCGGGGTGGCGTTACACGGCCTGCGTCGTTAGGTTTGGGTCCCCATGGACGGCCGACTGATTGTCCGCCGGGCCCGTGTGGTCATCGCCTCGCTCGCAACCCTGCTGTTGCTGGTGGGCGCCTCGGCCGCCGTCGTGACCCACGAAGAGCCCGAGTCTGTCCCCTCCGACGACGAGGCCCCGGTGGCGCGCGCCGCCGTCGTCGGCCTGGCCGGGGCGTCGGCCGAGTTGAGCTTCGACCAGGTCGTGACGGCGCCGGCGCCCTCGGTGACCGCAGCGCCGGTGACCACGACCACCACGACGGCGCCGACCACGACCACGACCGCGCCGCCGGCGACGACCACCACCACCGCACCCCCACCGCCGCCCACCACGACGACCACCACCGCGCCACCGCC
>CAZTLW010000011.1:0-3355 GCA_964614585.1 uncultured Acidimicrobiia bacterium
TGGATGAGCCGCAACGCCTTCCGCCACATGACCACGGCGGAGCGGAACCCGATCCTGCCCGACGGCACCCGAACCTGGGCCGAGAACATCGCCCGCCACGGCAACCCGGGTATCGGCTGTTCGACCATCCACTCGATGTTCATGAACTCGTCGGGCCACCGCGCCAACATCCTCAACCCGACCATGGCCTTCGTCGGCCTCGGCGCCCACCGGGCGTCGAACGGGTGGTGGGTCACCGAGGTGTTCTTCGACGCACGGGGCTACTCCGTCTCCTGCGATGGCACCTTCTGCGACGACGACCGATCGGTGTTCGAAGCCTCGATCGAAGCGGTGGCCGCCGCGGGCATCACCAAGGGCTGCAACCCGCCTGCCAACACGCAGTTCTGCCCGGACGACCACGTGACCCGCGGCCAGCTCGCCGCGTTCCTGACCCGGGCGCTCGACCTTCCTGCCGGCACCACCACCTTCGCCGACACCCGGGGGTCGGTGTTCGAAGCCGACGTCGCCGCCGTCGCGGCCGCCGGGATCACGCGCGGCTGCAACCCCCCGGCCAACACCGAGTACTGCCCCGACGACTTCGTGACCCGGGGCCAGCTGGCGGCATTCCTCGCACGAGCCCTCGACCTGCCGCCGGCCTCGACCCCCACCTTCGTCGACACCGTCACGAGCCCGTTCCGCGGCGACATCACCCGCATCGCCGCCGTCGGCATCACGCTGGGCTGCAACCCGCCGGCGAACACGGACTACTGCCCGAACGACCGGGTGACGCGAGGCCAACTGGCCGCGTTCCTCCAACGGGCGCTGGGCCTCTAGGTCAGAGGCGGGTGGCCGCCGCCTCGGCGAGGGGGCTCCGGAGGCTGCGCTCGAGCGTCACGTGCCCGAACAGGTCGGTGCCCTTGAACTTCTCGATGAGCGCCGCCATGCCGCCGTAGGGCGAGATGTAGGGGTTGTCGACCTGACTGAGATCGCCACAGAGGACCACCTTCGAGTCCTTCGACATCCGGGTGAGGATCACCTTCAACGTCGACAGCTCGAGGTTCTGGGCCTCGTCGATGATGACGAACTCCCCGGTGATCGAGCGACCGCGCAGGTAGGTCACGGAGCTCATCTCCACCTCGCCGCGCCCGATGAGGTCGTCGACGACCATCCGACCCTCGTCGGGTGGGAGGTCGCCGAACAGGGCGTGGAGGTTGTCGTGCACCGCCGCCATCCACGGCGAGAGCTTCTCGTCGAGGTCGCCGGGCAGGTAGCCCACCTCCTGGCGACCGACCGCCACGAGCGGTCGGTACACCGACACCCGCCGGTAGCGGCGCTGCTCGACGACCTGCTCGAGCCCGGCCGCGAGGGCGAGGAAGGTCTTCCCGGCGCCGGCCATGCCCATCAGCGAGACGGCCGGCACGTCGGGATCGGTCAGGAGGTCGATGGCGAACACCTGCCGGATGTTCTTGGGTTCGATGCCGAACACCTGCCGGCCGGCCGTCACCCGCTCGACGACCACCGGGTCGGTGCCCACCACCCGGCCCATCGCCGACTGGCTGGGGCCGTTGCGCAGCACGACGAACTGGTTGCGGAGGGCCTCCACCCCGTCGAGGGCGAGCTTGCCCTCGGCGAAGAGCCGGTCGATGGTGGTGGCATCGACGTCGACCTCGACGACACCCGAGTACAACTCGTCGACCTGGGCGGTGTCGGCCCGGTAGTCCTCGACGCCGACCCCGAGTTGGGCGCCCTTGATGCGCAGGGCGGTGTCCTTGGTCACCAGCACCGTGCTCGTGCCGGCGTCGGTGAGGTTCAGGCAGGTGGCGAGGATCCGGTTGTCGGGCTTCGCCGAGTCGAGGATCTGGGGCAGGCGGGGCGAGTGGACGTGGTTGAGCTCGATGCGCAGGTCGCCGCCACTGGGCAGCTCGGTCGGGGCGGCGAGACCGCCGGGCTCCGACGCCCCGAGTGACTCGAGCAGGCGGAGGGCGGAGCGGGCATTGGCACCCACTTCGTCCATGCGGGTCTTCTTGTGGTCGAGCTCCTCGACGACGATGAGCGGGAGGACCACGTGGTGCTCGTCGAACTTGAGGGGGGCGTGCGGGTCGGCCAGCAGGACACAGGTGTCCAGGACGTACGTCTTCTTCACGCCACTCCTCGATGGGTTGTCACCCGGCCATCCAACCAACGGCGCGCGCGGCAAGCAAGGATTTCGCGAGTCGGGCCGGTGAACGTCCCGTGAATGGTGCTCCCCGCACCCGTTCTCCTCGGGCTGGCCCATCCAGGAGACGGCTGGGCCCGACAGGAACGAATCAGGCGGACCTCGCGGCGGCTCGCTCGATGGCCTCGTCGAACCGATCCACCACCGATCCCCACCCGTACCGCTCGGTGACGAACGCCCGACCGGCCGCCCCCATCGCCGCCGCCTCGTCCCGGTGCTCGGCCAGCCAGGCCAACTGGCGGGCGAGGGTCCGGACGTCCCCTGCCACGAAACCAGTCCGGCCGGGCACGATCGTCTCCGGGGCGCCACCGGACGGCCCGACGATGACGGGCAGCCCGGAGGCCGCCGCCTCCAGGTAGACGATGCCGAGACCCTCCGGCTCCCGGCCGAACCACCGGTCGCGCACGGGCATGGCGAACGCCGAGGCGGTGCGGTACCAACCAGGGAGGTCCTCCTCGGATGCCACCACGAAGGCCGTGGGGACCTCGAGTCTCACTGCCAGCCGCCGCAGGCGATCGGCGTCGGGACCGGTGCCGACGAGCACCACCTCGGCCGAGGCCAGTCCGCCGTCGCGGAGCCGGGCAACGGCCCGAATGAGCCGCTCCTGGCCCTTGCGCCGGACGAGACGGCCGACGCACAGGACGGTGAACCGGTCGGGCGGGGGCCCCGGCGTGAACCGGTCGACGTCCACACCGACGCCGAGCGCAACGGCCGGACGTCCCACCACCCGCTCGACGAGGTCAGCGGTGAACCGGCTCACGGCCAGCACCTCGGCGGCGCCGGCGAGGCTCTGGTGGAGCCGGCCGCGGACCCAGGGCAGGCTGGCGGCCACCGAGACCTCGGCGCCGTGGGCGTGGACGACCCAGGGGAGCCCGGTGGCGGCGCCGACGGCCGGTGCCGCCAACCCCGGCGGGTGCGGGGCCCCGAACCAGATCACCTCGGCCCCGGCCCGCTCGGACTCCGACGCAATCCACTCGCGCACCGGCCGGGAGGGCCCGAGGAAGCGGAGATGGGGGTGGCGCACGACGCCCCGCACCGGCGGCGTGCCGACCCGACGCGGCGCGAGCACCGTCACCTCGTGGCGGGTGCGGGCCACCAGCCCGGCGAGGTAGGTCTGGATCCCCCCGACGTCGGGCGGCCAGTCATTGGTGACCAGGAGGA
>CAZTLW010000011.1:3455-7631 GCA_964614585.1 uncultured Acidimicrobiia bacterium
CCTGCAACGCGCCCCACACCCGGTCGGGGGTGGCGGGCATGTCGAGGTGTCGCACGCCGAAGGGACGGAGGGCGTCGTTGACCGCGTTCCAGGCCGCCGCCGTCGAGCCGATCGTGCCCGACTCGCCGATGCCCTTGGCACCCAAGGGGTTCACCACCGAGGGGGTCTCGGTGTGGTCGACCTCGAAGGGCGGCAACGTCGACGCCGTCGGGATGAGGTACGTGGTGAGGTTGCCCGACAGCGGGTTGGCCCACTCGTCGTATCGGGCGTGCTCCCACAGCGCCTGGCCGTAGCCCTGCGCCACCCCACCGTGCACCTGGCCGTCGACGAGGAGGCGGTTGAAGATGCGGCCGCAGTCGTCGACCGCCACGTGACGACGAACCGTGATCGAGCCGGTCTCGGTGTCGACCTCGATGACCGAGACGTGGGCGCCGAAGGGGTAGGTGGCAAGCTCCTGGTCGAACAGCCCCTCGAACGCCAACCCCGGGTCCTCGCCCTCCGGCAGGTTGGTGGGGTCGGCGGCGATCCGGGCGAGCTCGCCCCAGGTGATGGCCGTGTCCGGCACGCCGGCGACGCCGATCGCGCCATCGGCGACCACCACGTCCTCGGGCGCCACCTCCCGGAGATGGCCGACGAGGCGCTTGGCCTTCTCGACCACCTGCTCGGCCGACTGGTAGATGGCCGAGCCGCCGACCTGCAGCGACCGCGAGCCACCGGTACCGTCGCCGCGGGCGACCCGGGCAGTGTCACCCTCCACGACCCGGACATCGGTGTGGTCGATGCCCAGGTGGCCGGCGACGATCTGGGCGAAGGCGGTCTCGTGGCCCTGGCCGTGGCCGGAGGTGCCGACGTAGGCAGTGACGGTCCCGTCGTCGTGGACCTCCACCTTCGACCACTCGAGCGTGTCGCCGGGGGCGGTGATCTCCACGTAGGTCGAGACACCGATGCCGAGCTGGACCCGATCCCCGGCATCGCGACGGCGCGCCTGCTCGGCGCGCAGGTCGTCGTAGCCGGCCATCGCCAGCGCCCGGTCGAGGGCGGCGTCGTAGTCGCCGGTGTCGTAGACGGCGCCGGTGGGCGACTCGTAGGGGAACTCGTCGGACCGCAGCAGGTTGCGGCGGCGCAGTTCCACCGGGTCCATGCCGAGCTCGGCTGCGGCCATGTCGATGATCCGCTCGACCATGGCGGCCGCCTCGGGACGGCCGGCCCCCCGGTAGGCGTGCACCGGCACCGTGTTGGTCACGATCGAGCGCCAGTGGGTCTCGATGCGGGGGATGCGGTAGGTGCCCGAGGCCATGAGCGTCGTCCACTCGGGGATGAAGGCCCCGAAGGTGGGATAGGCGCCGGCGTCCTGGGTGACCGAGGCGCGCAGGGCCACGATCGTCCCGTCGGCCTTGAGGCCGATCTCGAGCTCGTCGTGCTGGGCCCGCCCGTGCGTCATGCCGACGAGGTTGTGGGTGCGGGGCTCCACCCACTGGACCGGGCGACCGAGCGCCTTGGCAGCGGCGGCAACCAGCACCTGCTCGGGGTACATGTAGAACTTCGCCCCGAAGCCGCCGCCCATGTCGGTCATCCGGACCCGCAGGTCCGACTTCTCCATCCCGATGACCTTGGCGATCGGATGGTGGCCGAACACGTTCTGGGTGCCGACCCACAGCGTCATCGTGCCGTCGTCGTGGGGCTCGGCGAGGGCGTTGTTGGTCTCGATGGGGACGGCGGCGAGGCGCTGGTTGTGGAAGCCGGCGGAGACGACGACGTCGGCCTCGGCGAAGAGGTCCTCGGCCCGGTCGCCGGTCTTGTCGACGACGACGTTGCTGCCCACGTCGGGGAACAGCACGGGCGCCCCCTCGGCGGTGGCGGCGGCGACGTCGGCCACCGCATCGAGCGGCTCGATGTCGGCCCAGACGAGGTCGGCGGCGTCGGCGGCCGCCCGCTCCGACTCGGCGACGACGATGGCGACGATCTCGCCCACGAAGCGGACGCGGTCCTTGGCGATCGGGGGCCGGGCGGTCTCCCGGGGGCAATACGGCCCCTGCCGGATCATCCCGAGCTCGAGGTCGTCGGCGGTGAAGACCGCCACGACGCCGGGGGCCGCGAGGGCCTCGTCGGTGTCGATCGAGAGGATGTCGCCGTGGGGCACCTGACTGCGCACGGGCACCAGGTGGAGGAGCCCCTCGACGGCGAAGTCGTCGAGGTAGCGGCCCTCACCGCGGACGAAACGCGGGTCCTCGACCCGCTTGACGGCGTTGCCGAGGATGGATCCGGACATGTGGCGAGGCTAACGGCTGATCGCCGACTCCCGGACGAGATGGGGGGTGAGGCCGTAGTCGAACAACCGGGTTCCGAGCGGGGTGTCGATCACCCGGGCGAAACCGGTGTTGGGCAGCAGCCCCAATCGCGGGGAGATGTCCCAACCCACCCCGAGCACCGTGAGCAGGTAGGAGCGGATCGCCGAGCCATGGGAGACGAACGTGACGTCGCCCTCGTCCTCGGCCAGCGCCGAGGCGATCGTCGTGGACACCCGCTCGGTCAGCATGGCCCACGACTCGCCGTCTCCGCCTCGGGGCAGGTCCTCGCGGTCGACGTAGATGCGTCGGGCAAGGTCGCCATGGAGGTCCTCGACCTCACGTCGATTGAGGCCCTCCCACGAGCCGAACGACAGTTCCCGGAGGCCATCGGTGATCGTGGGCCGGCCGAGCTGCTCCGCCGTCTCGCGGGCCCGGGGCAGGTCGCTCGACCACAACCGCTCCTGCGGCCCGAGGTACTCGCCGAGTCGCCGGGCCTGGTCGCGGCCGGTGTCGTTGAGCCCACTGCACGTGTGCCCCTGCCACCGGTCGCCGAGGTTGCCGTCGGTGAGGCCGTGGCGGACGAACGTGACGGTCCGCGTGGCCGTGGCGGCGAAACCCGGGCGCGGGCCGAGGTGGGAGGCATCGTTGAGGACCGCCACCCGCGGACCGAGGTGGGGGTCCAGGTCGATGGTCGTGACGGCCGTGTTGGTGATCGGGGCAGTCGGGCTCTGGGGCCAGCGGGTGCCGAACAGCTCGGCGACGAGCGTCCCGATGACGCCGCCATGGGCGAGGACGAGCACCTCGTCCCCCTCGTCGTGGGAGGCGACGAGACGATCGAACGCGGCGACCACCCGATCGTGGAACTCGTGGGTGGACTCGCCGTCGCCACCGATGCGGACGTCCTCGCCCTGCCGCATCGCCTCGAGGTCGTCGCGGTGGTCCTCGAAGGTCTCGGTCCAGGACCGACCCGCCCACGATCCGACGTGGATCTCCCGCCAGGCCGGGTCGAGCTCGACGGCCTTCCCGAGTGGGGCGGCGGTCTCGACGACCCGCTGGAGGTCGGAGCTGATCACCCGGTCGTGGTCGACGGCCGCCAGGCGTCGGGCGAGCGCCTCGGCCTGGGCGCGCCCCTCGTCGTCGAGGCCGCGACCGCCCCAGCCCTGCCAGATGCGGCCATGGTTGTCGGCGGTGCGGCCGTGACGGACGAGTGTGATGCGCACGGCGGCGAGGGTAGGGCGATCCCGGGGATGTCAGCACGGCCGCCGGCGCCCGCAACGTCCCCGCCGCGGCGACGAACCGAGGGCCATGAGCGTCGGAATCCGACGCCCACAACCCAGGGTTGGCAGTCACCCGACGCTCACAACCCAGGGTTGGGCCGGACGCGGTGGGGCCCCGGCCATCCGGCCGGGGCCCCACCCTCGTCGGTGTTCGGCGACGGCTAGAAGGTGACGAACGCCGAGGCGAAGATGAGCGAGACGATCGTCATGACCTTGATCACGATGTTCATCGACGGGCCGGACGTGTCCTTGAACGGGTCGCCGACCGTGTCGCCGATGACGGCGGCCTTGTGGGCGTCGGAGCCCTTGCCGCCGAAGGCGCCGGTCTCGATGAACTTCTTGGCGTTGTCCCAGGCACCACCGGAGTTCGCCATGTAGATGGCGAGCAGGAAGCCGGTGACGAGGGAGCCGGCGAGGAAGCCACCGAGCATCTCGACGTCGATGAAGCCGATGACGAGCGGCAGCGCGACCGCCAGCGAGCCGGGGACGATCATCTCCCGCAGCGAGCCGGCCGTCGAGATCTCCACGCACTTGGCGTACTCGGGAACGGCGTTCGGGTCGCCCTCCCGCAAGCCCGGGATCTCGCGGAACTGGCGGCGGACCTCCTCGAT
>CAZTLW010000011.1:7641-14481 GCA_964614585.1 uncultured Acidimicrobiia bacterium
AATTTCAGGAAGTTTCCTCAAATTCTTGAAAACCTTTTTTACAGTAAGGTCTTCATTAGACCTCCTCGATCATCGTGAAGGCCGCCCGGCCCACCGCGTTGATGGTGAGGGCCGCGAACAGGAACGGGAACATCGCCCCGAGGAACAACCCCATCGTCGTGGTGACGTTGATGATGTTGATCCCGTCGGCCAGCGGGTTCTCGACCCCGTTGGCGGTGGCCGCCGCCCCGACTGCCTGGGTGAAGGTGGAGAAGAGGGCGAGGGCCGTCACCGCCGCCGACGCGATGGCGAAGCCCTTGGCGATGGCCGCCGTGGTGTTGCCGAGCGAGTCGAGGGCGTCGGTGGCCTCGCGGACCTCGGGGTCGAGGTGGGCCATCTCGGCGATGCCGCCGGCGTTGTCGGCGATCGGGCCGTAGGCATCCACGGCGATGGTGATCCCGAGGGTGGCGAGCACGCCGATGGCGGCGATGGCGACGCCGTACACGCCGCCGTCGGCGCCGAGTGCCCACTGGCCGGCCCAGAAGGCGCCGCCGATGCCGGCCACGACGACGATCACCGAGTAGGCGGCCGATCGCTTGCCCTCGGCGACGCCGGCGAGGATCACGGTGGCAGGGCCGGTCTCGGCCTGGCGGGCGATCTCCTTGACGGTCTTGTACTCGTCGGAGGTGAAGATCTCCGAGATCTTGCCGATCGTGAAGCCGACGATGAGGCCGATGACCACCGCCAGCCAGAGCCCGGCCCAGTTGTCGGCGATGTCACCGAACAACCACCAGGCGATCCCGGCCACGCCGACCGCCGTCACGATCATGGCGAAGTTGGTGCCCCGGTGGAGGGCGGAGGCGAGGTGGCTGTCGTCGGTGGGCCTGACGAGGAACGAGCCGATGATCGAGGCGAACATGCCGAACGTGCCGACGGCAAGCGGGAAGAAGATGCCCGCCGTCTGGAGCTCGCCGGTGAAGACGATGGCGGCGAAGGCGATCGGGGCGACGAGCGACCCGACGTACGACTCGAAGAGGTCGGCGCCCATCCCGGCGACGTCCCCGACGTTGTCGCCGACGTTGTCGGCGATGACGGCGGGGTTGCGGGGGTCGTCCTCGGGGATGCCGGCCTCGACCTTGCCGACGAGGTCGGCGCCGACGTCGGCGGCCTTGGTGTAGATGCCGCCACCGACACGGGCGAAGAGGGCGATCGACGAGCCACCGAGGCCGATGGCGGCCACGATGTCGGCGGTCCGGATCGTCTCGGTGTCGCCGAGGACGGCCGAGAAGATCGCCCAGCCGGCGGTCACGCCGAGGAGGCCGAGTCCGGCCACGGTGAAGCCCATGACGGCGCCACCGCGGAAGGCGAGGGGAAGGGCCTTGGCCACCCCCCCGGTGCGGGCGGCCTCGGTGGTCCGGGCGTTGGCCGCGGTGGCGATCCGCATCCCCACGAAGCCCGCACCTGCCGAGAGGATCGCGCCGACCACGTAGGCCAGGGCCCGCAGCCAGCCGTCGTCGAGCAGGAAGCCGATGAGCAGGGCGAGGATCACGACGAAGACCGACACCCACATGTACTCGGCCCGGAGGAACGCCATCGCGCCTTCGCGGATGGCCGCGGACAGCTCCTTCATCCGATCATTGCCCTGGGGGGCCGCATACACCTGACGGGTGAAGACGACGGCGAGCGCGATCGCGGCGACGCCCGATACCAGGGCGAGGATCGTGATCAGCTGCGAGGGTTCCATGGTGTTGGTCTCTCCATCTACGACGGCGCTCGGGGCACGCGGCGACCCGGGTCGGGTGGGAGCGGCTTGAGCGGGCGGGAGTATACGATGCGGCCCCTGCCACGCACACTCGTACGCCGGCTTTCCCCGACCCCACCCGGAGTCATGTCACGCCCACGCGTTCTCACGACACTGCTGGTCCTGGCCCTCGTGGTCGCCGCCTGCGGCGGGGACGACGCTGCCGACACCTCGACGACGTCGGAGCCCTCGGCCCCCGATCCGGTGACGACCGAGGCCGAGACCACCACCACCGAGGCCCCGGCGTCCGTCGAGGTGACGATCACCGACGGCACCCCCGGTCTGGTCGCGGCGGTGGAGTCGCTCTACGACGACCGCTCGGCCGTGGACCCCGGCTTCTCCGACCACCTGGCCGGGGCGACCGCCGGCACCGACGGCACCGTCGAGCTGACCGCCCACACCGGCAGGGTCGCCGGCGAGGACGTCGCGGTGCTCACCGACGGCACCGACGTGCTCCATGCCGTGGGTACCGACGACGACTGGACGATCGTGGCCGGGACGCTCGCGTCACTCGGGTCCGAGCCCTGGTACGGACCCGAGCTCATCCAGCTGTACGTCATCGGCTCCGATGCCCGACCGGGCCAGAGCGTGACCGGCTACCGCGCCGACTCCCATCACATCGTCACGATCGCCCCCGACGGGTCCGGGGCATCGATCGTCGGCATCCCCCGCGACGCCTGGGTGGAGACACCCGGGGGCGGCCGGTCGAAGTTCACCAACGTCATGGCCTCGAACGGGCCCGAGCGGGTGGTCGAGACCGCCGAGATCCTGACGGGGCTCGAGTACCAGGGCTACCTCGTCACCGGCTTCCAGGGCTTCGTGGAGCTGGTCGACGAGTTCGGCGGGTTCGAGGTGGAGGTCCCGATCCGCCTCAACGACCAGGCCGCCAAGGCGAACCTGCAGGCAGGCGTCCAGTTCCTGCGGGGCACCGACATGTTGGCGTTCGCCCGGGTCCGCAAGACGATCCCCGGTGGCGACTTCACCCGCCAGTTCCACCATGGTGTGATCATGCAGTGGGGCATGGCAGCGGTGCAGGACAAGGGCGTCACCGCCATCCCGACGCTGCTCGAGCTGCTCGAGAAGCACGTCATCTTCGACCTGACCGCCACCGAGTTGGTGCGGATCGCCGGGGTCATCCAGTACCTCGACCCCTTCGAGACCACCAACGTGGTGGTCCCGGCGACGAACGGCACGGTCGGTGGGGCCTATGTGGCGAGGCTCGGGGATGGGGCGTTCGAGATCTTCGAGGCGTTGGGGGACGGGCCCTGGGTCCCCGAGACCTGATCGGCCGGGAAGCCCTCGGGCGCGGTCGGGCCCACTTCATCGATCCGCACCGCACGACGCGAAGCGGGGCGCATGCGGCCCGCGTAGCGTCCCGGTCATGACGCCACCCGGGATCGATGCCGAGCAGGTGGACGCCTGGCTCGCCAACAACGTCGAGGGGGTCGAGCCGCCCTGTCGGTACTCGCTGATCACGGGCGGGCACTCCAACCTGACGTTCAAGGTCACCGATGCCGCCAGCCACGATGTGGTCCTCCGCCGTCCCCCGCTCGGGTCGATCCTCGCCACGGCCCACGATATGGCCCGGGAGCACACGGTCATCACCGCCGTGGGTCGGACGGCCGTCCCGGTCCCCCGCACGCTCGGGCTGTGCGAGGACGAGTCGGTCAACGGGGCGCCCTTCTACGTCATGACCTACGTGGAGGGTGTCGTCCTCCACGACGACGAGGTCACCGAGGTCGAGTACCCCGACCCCGACGTCCGCCGGGCCCTCGGCCTCGACGCCGCCGACGTCCTCGCCGCCCTCCACGTCGCCGACCCCGACACCATCGGCCTCGGGGACCTCGGCCGCCGCGAGGACTACGTGGGCCGCCAGCTCCGCCGGTGGAAGCAGCAGTGGGACGCCTCCCAGCAGCGGGACATCCCCGCCATGGACCGGGCGTTCGACCTGCTCGTGGACCGCCTCCCCGACCAGCGCTACGAGACGATCGTCCACGGCGACTACCGACTCGGGAACATGCTCGCCACGCCCGACGGCCGGGTGGCGGCGGTGCTCGACTGGGAGCTCTGCACGCTCGGCGACCCGCTCGCCGACCTCGGCTACCTGCTCAACACGTGGTCGGCCGAGGGCGAGGAGGGCGCCGAGGGTGTCGGCCGGTCGCCGACGATGGCCGGCGGATTCCCCACCCGGGAGGAGCTGGTCGAGCGGTACGCGGCCGAGTCGGGCATCGACCCGGCCGACATCGACTACTACCGGGCGTTCCAGTACTGGCGCCTCGGGGCGATCATCGAGGGTGTGTATGCCCGGTACGTCCAGGGCGCCATGGGCGAACCGCCCGACGACCTCGACGAGATGGCCTCTCGGGTGCCGGTCCTCGCCGATCGGGCGCTGGAACTGCTGTGAGCAACCCCATCCCCGGTGTCGAGTACGTGGGATCCTTCGCCCCGTTCGGGGCCGAGGATCTCTCCGGCACCGAGGCGGTCCGCTACCAACTGGCGGGCATCGACAGTCGGCCGCCGCTGTACCACCACAGCGGGCTCAGCCTCGAGGACGTCGAGGCTGGCCGATCGACGTTCTGCCTCCCGATCGGTGACCGGTGGCGGGCCGCCGACGGGTCCATCCCCGCTGCGGCGTCGGTGTTCCTCTGCGACGCTCCCCTCGGCACCGCGGTGCTCTCCGACCTCGGTCCCGGCCTCGTCTCCCCCACCGCCGAACTGTCGGTCTTCCACCTCGCCCCGGCGACCGGCGATCGCCTCCACGCCGACGCCCGCCTGGTCTGGCGGGACCGAACCACCGGGTACTCCGAGTGCACGATCACCGACGACGCCGGCACGCTGGTCTCCCGCTCGACGACCCGCATCGCCATCTCCCCGGCCCCGCCCTTCGAGCGTCCGGGGGGCCGGCCAGTGCCCGAGGACTTCGTCGCCCACCATCGGCGACCCGTGTCCCCCGACGTCGAGGTGCCGTACCTCGACCTGCAGGGCATCGAGGTGCTGTCGACGCGGACCGGGGACGCCATCCTGCAGATGGAGACCCTCGGCTGGCACCTGTCGCCGGCCTCCAACCTGTACGGCGGGACGCTCGGCCTGTTCGCCCAGGCCGCCCTCGACGCGGCCGCCACCACCACCGCCCCCGAGGGCGCCCGGCCCCGACCGCTCGACATCAAGGTGCAGTACCCGCGCCCGATCGGACCCGGCCACGTCCTCACCGCCGACGCCCGGGTCGTCCACGCCGGTCGGCGGATCTGTTTCACCGAGGTGCTCATCCACCGCGACGACGGGAAGCTCGTAACGTTGGGAACCGGCACCCACGGTTACGAATAGGAGGACCACATGGACCCCATCCACGACCCTGGGTTCTGGAGGGGCCTCTGCGCCCTCCCCGGCCCACGCTTCGCCGATCGAACCCCCCGACCAACCCTGGGTTGCAGAGGGGGTTGGGCGTGAACGTCGACGCCAACCTCCCCGACCTGCTCCTCGGCGGCAACACCTTCACCGACGACCCCACCCTGGCTCGGGGCGTCGCGCGCTTCGGCGGTGGCCACGCCACCGCCGACCTGACGACCCTCGGCGAGTGGCTCGCCTCCGACGAGGCGGTGGCGCTCGGCATCGCCGCCAACCGGTTCGAGCCCGAGCTCGCCACCCACGACCGCTGGGGCCGCCGCCTCGACGTGGTCGACTTCCACCCCGCCTACCACGCCCTGATGGGCCGGGCGGTGGCGGCGGGCATCCATTCGTCCCCCTGGGAGGTGGGCGCCCCCGAAGGGGCCCACGTCGCCCGCGCCGCCGGCATGTTCCTGATCTCCCGCAACGAGCAGGGCCACGGGTGCCCGATCTCGATGACCTACGCGGTCGCCCCGTCGCTGGCGGCCAACCCCGACGCCGTGGCCGAGTGGCTGCCCAAGGTGACCACCCGGTCGTACGACCCGTCGTTCGCCCCGGCCGCCGACAAGGCGGGGGCCCTGTTCGGGATGGCGATGACCGAGCGCCAGGGCGGCTCCGACGTACGGGCCAACATCACCACCGCCACCCCCGCCGGCGGCGACGTCTACCGCCTCGACGGGCACAAGTACTTCTGTTCGGCACCGATGAACGACGCGTTCCTGGTGCTCGCCCAGGCTCCCGGCGGCCTGACCTGCTTCCTCCTGCCCCGGTGGACGCCCGACGGCGAGGTCAACGGCTTCCGCATCGAGCGCCTGAAGGACAAGCTCGGCAATCGCTCGAACGCCTCGTCGGAGGTGTCGTTCGAGAACGCCTGGGCGCTGCGGATCGGCGACGAGGGTCGCGGCGTCCCGACGATCATCGAGATGGTCAACGGCACCCGCCTCGACTGCGTCATCGGTGCCGCGGCGATCATGCGCGAGTCGGTCGCCCAAGCCCTCCACCACGCCCGCAACCGGGCGACGTTCGGTCGGACCCTCATCGACCACCCGCTCATGACCAACGTGCTCGCCGACCTCGTTCTCGAGAGCGAGGCGGCCACGTGGCTCATGCTGCGCCTGGCCGCCACGTTCGACCGGCCGGAGGAGGACGCCCTCCGACGGATCCTGACGCCACTGTCCAAGTTCTGGGTGACCAAGCGGTGCCCGATCATGGTGAACGAGGCGCTCGAGTGCCTCGGCGGCGCCGGCTACGTGGAGGAGTCCCCGATGCCGCGACTGTTCCGGGAGAGCCCCCTCAACGCCATCTGGGAGGGCTCGGGGAACGTCATCGCGCTCGACACCCTGCGGGCCCTGCGGACGTCACCGGCGTCGGCCGAGGCGCTCGGTGAGGAGCTCGAGTGGTCGCGGGGCCGCCACGAAGCGCTGGACCCGGCCATCGACCGGGCCCACGGCCTGTTGGCCGAGGACGGCCCCCGCGACGAGGCCGGGGCCCGGCGACTCGTCCGGGACCTGGCGCTCACGACCCAGGCGGCGGTGCTGGTCCGCGAGGCGAACCCGGCCGTGGCCGATGCCTTCGTCCGCTCCCGTCTCGCCGATGGCCACGGCGGCGTCCTCGGGACCCTCCCCGGCGGTCTCGACGTCGACGGCGTGCTGGCAGCGGCCCCGGGGCGCTGACCC
>CAZTLW010000011.1:14581-31347 GCA_964614585.1 uncultured Acidimicrobiia bacterium
AGTTTCCGGTGGTCCCAGCTGATGATCCGTTCCGGCTCGACCACCACGACCGTGTTCTTGTCGGCGAAGCGGCCGAACATCGCCTCGAGGGCGGCCGGGTCGAGGTCGTCGGCGTCGACGCCCGGCATCGTGTAGCGCACCGACACCTTGCCGTACAGACGGAGGACCTCGTCACGGTCCTCAACCAGACGGGCCGTGCCCTTGACCATCACGCCGCGTAGCTCGGCGTAGTCCTCACCATCCTCGACCAACACGGTGAGGCGGGGGTCGCGGCGCAGGTTCACGATCTTCTGGGACTTCGTGAACGAGCGGAAGACGATGCGACCGTCCTCGACCAAGAACCACATCGGCGCCAGGTGGGGGAAGCCATCGTGGCCGATCGTCGCCACGGCCAGGGTGCGCCGTGAGGCGATGAACGCGTCGACCTCGTCGGGGGTCATGGAGATGTCGGGGCGTGCCATGTGAGCGAGGCTACGGCCGTAGCCTGCACCCCATGCGGGTCACGGTGTGCCAACTCACCAACTACGGCGGGATCCTCCACGACGAGTGGGATGCGCTCGTCGACCACGTCCGGGACGAGGACGCCGACCTCCTCGTGCTCCCCGAGATGCCGTTCTCGCGATGGCTGCCGGCCGACTTCACCGTCGTCGCCGAGCAGTGGGAGGACGCCGCCGACGAAGCGGCGGAGTGGCTCGCCGTCCTGCCGGCCTTCGCGCCGACCGCGGTGGTCGGCACCCGACCCGTCTCCGAAGCCACCGGACGGCGCAATGCCGGCTACCTCGTCGACGGAGCCGAGACGCGCGACGTCCACGACAAGGCCCACCTGCCCGACGAGCCCGGCTTCTGGGAGCGCCGGTGGTACGAGGCGGCAGACCCGTCGTTCCAGCCGTTCACCACCCAGGACGCCTCGGTCGGGATGCTGATCTGCACCGAGCTGTGGGCCTTCGAGGAGGCTCGGGCCTACGGGCGGGCCGGCGTCGACCTCCTCGTCGTACCGCGGGCGACGCCCCACGGCAGCCTGGAACGGTGGCTGGCGGGGGGCCGGGCGGCGGCGATCACGGCGGGGGCGTTCCTCGCCTCGTCCAACCTCTACCGCACGCCCGGCGGGGTCGACCTCGGCGGGATGGGGTTCGTCGTCTCGCCCGACGGCGACCTGCTGGGGGCCACCGACGCGGCCGAACCGTTCCTCACCGTCGACGTCGATCTCGACGTCGCCCGCGAGGCGAAGTCGACCTATCCCCGCTACGTGTTCGGCTGAGTCGGGCCGATCAGGCCGCTCGGGGTCGGTCGGAACCGGCCGCCGCCTCGGCAAACGCCTGCTCGTCGAGCAGCCGGGCACCGAGGGCGACGAGGGTGCGACCGACCCGGTGCCCGAGCGTCCGCCTCGTCGGCGGATGCCACTCGTCGATCGGGTGGCGGTTGGTGGCGGCCCTCACGGTGTCGGCCGTGCGGGCGAGGGCGAAGCCCTCGAGGTGGTGGTCTTGCATGGTGGTTCTCCGGGGTCAATCCGTGTGGTCGGCGGGCCCGAGGAGGTACTCCCCCACGAGTCCCATGATGTCGGGCAGCAGGTCGGCGCGCAGCTCGTAGCGGGTGTCCTCCTTCGACTTCCCCGACACGACTCGGGTGCGCACGAGGCCGGCCGCCCGCAGCGTCCGCAGGTGGTGGTGGGTGGTGGACTTGGCGAGGTCGAGGTAGTCGACGAGCTCTCCGAGGGTCGCCCCGTCGACCTCCCGCAGCCGGCGCAGGATCCGCAGGCGGCGTTCGTCGCCGAGGGCCTTGAAGAGGTCGAGCATCCACGAGGGGGGCGTGTCGGCGTCGGCGTCGACGGAGTCCTCGGAGATCGGGTGGACGATGTAGCGACTCGACCCGAACAGGAAGAGCAGGTTCCAGGGCCGGATGAGGGCGCTGGGGACGAGGACGATCTCCGACACGCCCCCCTCGGCGTGGTAGGCGACCCCGTTGGTCACCGCCTCGATGAGCTGCTCGACCGGCATGCGACGCTTGAGGAAGCGGATGAGCTCCTGGGTGTGCCGCTGCTTCGGTTCGAAGCCGGCGAGCTCGTCGCCCAGTCGCTCGTGGACGGCCGACAGCGCCCCGACGAGGCGCTCCTTGACCTCCGCGGGCGGGCCGAGCTCCACGACCGGGAGCTCGCAGTCGTCGGCACAGTCGTCGTGGTCGTGCCACGACTCCTCGACGATGGCCGCCACCGCCCCGGGTGACAGACCGGCGAGGTGCGTCGCGATATCTCCGAGGTCGGTGGCGCCGATCTCGTCGATGACGGGGACGAGGGCGGTCCAGGCAGCTCCGTGGCTGCGTCCCATCCAGGCGAGGTCGTCGTCGAGGCCCTCGACCAGCGACCACAGGTGCCGGATCGCCGACTCCTCGCTGTAGGCATCGACGTCCTCGTGCTCGACGGTCCTCGCCCAGAGGGCGACGACGGCCTCGATCGCGGGCGAGACGAGCACGCGGACCGAGACGGGCGTCGGCCCGCTCCCGGGGATGTTCCTGACGAGGGTCATGAGACGCGTGGACTCCGTAGTTGCGTTCGATCTACATCGAACAGTAGCAAATCGGTAGCCTATGTCAATGGGGCTGGTACCGACCGACCGTCGGCAACCGGAGCCGCCACCCTCCGATCTCCGGGCGTAGCCTCCGCCCATGGCCGACACCATCGATCTCTTCATCGCCGGCGAGTTCACCCCGGGCACGGGTGACGACGCCTGGGACGTCACCTCGCCGGTCACCGGCGAGCACATCTACACGGTGCCCGCCGCCTCCCCCGCCGACATCGACCGGGCGGTCGCCGCCGCCCGGGAGGCGACCGAGACGATGCGCCACTGGTCGCCCTTCGAGCGGGCCGAGTTGTGCCTTCGCATCCACGAGCTGTGGCAGGAGCGGGTGCCCGAGGTGGCCCGGCGCCTCACCCTCGAGCAGGGGAAGCCCTACGCCGCCGAGGCGGTGGACGACATCGCCGAGTCGGGCGACTACTTCCACATCGCCGCCGAGGACGTGAAGCGACTCGAGGGGTCGTTGCTGCCCACCACCGATCGCAACGTGCGCATGTTCACGGTCCATCGGCCGGTGGGCGTCTGGGCGAACATCACCCCGTGGAACTTCCCGGTGATGATCCCCATGGAGACGGTGGGCCCGGGTCTCGCCACCGGCAACGCCGTCATCGTCAAACCGCCGCACTTCACCTCCTGGGCGCTCCTCACGATGGCCGAGGTCTTCACCGAGGCCGGGGTGCCTCCCGGCGCCATCTCGATCATCCCCGGCGGGGCCGAGATCGGTGACCGGCTCGTCACCCACGACGGCGTCGACGGCGTCTCCTTCACCGGCAGCAGCGAGACCGGCAAGAAGATCGCGGCGCGGATGGGCCTCAAGCGCTCCGTCATGGAGATGAGCGGCAACGGCCCCCTCATCGTCGCCGGGGATGCCCTGGTCGGCCGCGCCGCCGAGGCCGCCGTCTACGGCGCCTACTACAACGCCGGCCAGGTCTGCTGTGCGACCGAGCGGGTCATCGTGACCGAGGAGGTCCACGACGAGTTCGTGGAGGCAGCGGTGGCGGCCGCCCGTGAGGTCCGGCTCGGCGATCCCTTCGACGAGGCGACGACGATGGGACCGCTCAACAACGAACCGACGGCGGCGAAGATGGACCGCCACCTCGCCGACGCCGTCGGCCGGGGCGCCGAGGTGCTCGTCGGCGGTGGTCGGGCGTCCGGCTTCCCCACCGACCTCTACTACGAGTTGACGGTGGTGGATCGGGTGCCAGAGGCGTCCGCGCTGTCCCAGGAGGAGTCGTTCGGGCCCGTGGTGCCCGTGCTCGTCGCCGCCGACGACGAGGAGGCCGTGGCGATCGCCAACCGCAGCAACCTCGGGCTGCAGGCCGCCGTCTTCACCGAGAGCCTGCGCCGGGCGTGGTGGTACGCCGACCGGATCCGCTCCGGCACCGTCATCGTGAACGACTCCACCGACTTCTGGGAGACGTTCCAGCCCTTCGGGGGTGCCGCCGGCACCGACACCGGGTGGGGGCGCCAGCAGATCGAGGACTTCACCGACCTCCAGACGATCGTCTTCAGCCTCGGCGAGGATTGACGCGGTGGCCCCATGACCCTGCGCAGACGGGAGGCGATCGCCCTCACCGTCCTCGCCATGATCATCGTGGCGGGCGCCGTCGGGTTCATGACCACCGAGGGGATGACGATCGGTGATGCGATCTACTACACGTTCGTCACCATCACCACGGTCGGCTTCGCGGAGCCCGACGGCGGCTTCTCGACGGGGGGACGGATCGTCGCCGTCGGCCTGATGGTCGGCGGCCTCGGTACGCTCGCCTTCGCTGCCTCGACGGGCCTGGAGCTCCTCCTCGACGAGGTCATCGGGGGCAACCTCAGCCGCCGGGCCGTGCAACGGAAGGTGAAACGCATGTCGGCACACGTGATCCTCTGCGGGTTCGGTCGGATCGGCCGCGAGGCCCACGCCCACCTCCGGACGCTCGGTCGGGACATCGTCGTCATCGAGTCCGACCGCAGCCACGCCGAGCACGCCGAGAGCCTCGGCGCCACGGTCATCGTCGGCGACGCCACCAGCGACGCGGCACTGCGGGAGGCGGGCATCCTGCGGGCGAGCGTGCTGGTGGCTGCCGTCGCCAGCGACTCCGACAACATGGCGATCATCCTGAGTGCCCGGGCGATCGCGCCCGCCATCCGGGTCATCGCCCGGGCCTCGGAGCCGGCGAACGAGAAGAAGCTGCGCCTGGCCGGGGCCGATCGGGTGGTGAGCCCCGTCACCGTCGGCGCCGAGCGGTTGGCGGCCATGGCCGCCGACGCCGACATCACCGACTACGTCGACCTCACGTTCGAGGGCGACCTCGTGGAGCTGCGCGTCGAGGAGTGCCGGCTCCCGGGTCGCTCCCCGCTCGTCGGACGGCAGCTCGGCGACTCCGACATCCGCGAGGAGTCGGGTGCCATCGTGGTCGCCCTCCGCCACGCCGACGGCCGCGTCGATCTGAACCCGGCGGCGTCGACCACCCTCACCGCCGACTCGACCCTCGTCGGGATCGGCACCGACGCCCAGCTCGCCGCCCTCCACCGCCTCGTCGAGGGATGACCCGACCCCACGTCACGATCCTCGGGATGCCGGGATCGGGCAAGAGCACCCTCGCCGAGTGCCTCGCCGAACGGGCTGGGCTCCCGCACCGCGACGGCGACGCCGCCTTGGCCGCCCGCCGGGGGGCTTCGGCGGCGACCGTGACGGCCGACGCCGGCGTGGACGCCCTCCACGACCTCGAGCGATCGATCGCCCGCGAGTTGCTCACCGACGACGAGCCCGCGATCGTCACCCCGGCCGCCTCGATCCTCGACGACGCCGACTCCCTGGCCCTCGTCCGACGGCGATCGTGGCTGGTGGCGGTACTGGACGCCGACGCCGACCTGCTCGTGTCCCGCCAGACCGGATCCGACGACCGTCGGCCGATGTCGATCGACGAGCTCGAGGCCCGGTGGGCCAGCCGGCGTCCGGCGGCCGTCGCCGTCGCCGACGTCGTGCTCGACGCCGCCCGACCGGTCGACGAGCTTGCCGACCGGGTGGTGGCCACGATCCGGGCCTGCTGAAGCCCCGGAATGGGACGCCGGTCGGGTACGTTCGGACACCCATGGATCCCCTCGACTACGTGCTCCTCGGCCTCCGCGTCTGGCTGGGCATCGTGATGGTCGCCCACGGGATCGGCCACGTGCGCAACCTCGACGGGACCGCGTCGTGGTTCGCCTCGGTCGGGTTCCGGGCGGCCCGCGCCCAGGCCACCGCCAGCGGACTCGGGGAGCTGGCCATCGGCGCCGGCCTGGTCCTCGGCCTACTCACCGCCCCGGCAGCCGCCGGCCTCATCGCCACGATGACGATCGCCTTCTGGTCCATCCATCGCTTCGCCGGCTTCTTCGTCTACGCCCGACCCGACGAGGGCTACGAGTACGTCGTGACGCTGGCGATCGTCGCCGCAGCGCTGGCGATCCTCGGGCCCGGGGCCATCTCCGTCGACGCCGTCCTCGGCCTCGACGAAGCCATCACCCCCGCCATCGGGGGCCTGGTCGCCCTCGCCGGGGTGGTGCTCGGCGCCGTGCAGCTCGCCCTCACGTGGCGGCGCCCCGACCCGGGGGCGTGACCGGTACGGTCGGCGGGTGACCCTGCCGATCCACGACGCCCTCCCCGAGGTCCGCCGCCATCTGGCCGCCGACCGTCGCGTGGTCGTTGCCGCCCCGACCGGATCCGGCAAGACGACCGGGCTCCCACCCGCCCTGCTCGACGAGCCATGGGCCGAGGGCCGGATCGTGCTGCTCGAGCCCCGTCGGGTCGCCGCCCGGGCCACCGCCCGGTACCTCGCCGGCGGCCTGGGCGAACGAGTCGGGGCCACGATCGGCCTCACGACCCGAGAGGACCGCCTCACCTCGGCTGCCACCCGCCTGGAGGTGGCGACCGAAGGGGTCCTCACCCGCCGCCTGCAGGCCGACGCCGGCCTCGAGGGGGTCTCGGCCATCGTCTTCGACGAGTTCCACGAGCGCTCGGCGGCTGCCGACCTCGCCCTCGCCATGGCCCTCGACGTGGCCGACCTGCGCGACGACCTGCGACTGGTGGTGATGTCGGCCACTCTCGAGACCGCCCGGGTGGCGGCCCTGCTGGGCGGCGCCCCGGTGGTGACGAGCGACACCCGAGCCCATCCCGTGGAGGTCGAGTACCGCCCTCCCGACCCGGACACGCCGACCGAGCGCGCCGTCGCCGTCGCGGTTGCCCGCGAACTGGCCCGTCCCGGCGGCGACGTGCTGGCCTTCCTGCCCGGAGCCCGGGAGATCCGGCGGGTGACCGAGGCGTTGGGCGAGCCCGACGGCGTCGTCGTCCTGCCGCTGTTCGGGGCGCTGCCACCCGACGAGCAGGACCGGGCGCTCCGCCCCGACCCCGCCGATCGCCGACGCGTCGTGCTGGCCACCGACCTGGCGGAGACGTCGCTCACCATCGACGGGGTGACCGTCGTCGTCGACGGCGGGCGACGCCGCTCGCCCCGATTCGATCCCCGCACGGGCATGGACCGGTTGGAGACGGTGCGCGTGTCCCGGGCGTCGGCCGACCAACGCGCCGGCCGGGCCGGGCGGACCGCCCCGGGCCGATGCATCCGACTCTGGTCGGAGGCCGAACACCGCCGCCTCGAGGCGGCCACCCCGCCGGAGGTGACGGTGACCGACCCCACCGGCCTGGTCCTTGCGGCCGAGTCCTGGGCCGGCGGGCTGGACGGGCTCCGACTCCTCGACTTCCCACCCCCGGCAGCCGCGGCGTACGCCCGACGCACCCTCGCCGATCTCGGTGCCATGACCGACGGCGAGCTCACCGACCTCGGGCGACGCCTGCTCGGGATCCCCACCCACCCCCGACTGGCCGCGATGCTCCTGGCCGCCGAACCCGGCGTCCCTGCCGCCACCGCCGCCGCCGTGGCCGCCCTGTTGGAGGATCGCGACGTCCTCCGCGGAACCGATGGCCCGCCCTCGGCCGACCTGCGCGATCGCCTCGACGCGCTCTCGGGTCGATCCGCTCCACCGGGCCACCGGGTTGCGCAGGGGGCCGTCCGGTCGGTACGCCGCGAGGCCGCCCGGCTCGGTCGGCTGGTCGGGGCGGCGGGTGACCCCGATCCCGACCTCGCCGGCCCCCTCCTGGCGGTGGCCCACCCCGAACGCGTCGCCGCCGCCCGTGGCCGCGACACCTACACCACCGTCGGCGGCCGGGGTGGGCGGCTACCGCCCGGCGACCGACTCGCTGGAACGCCCTTCCTCGCCATCGGCGCCCTCGACGACCGCGGGGCCGATGCGCGGATCCTCCTGGCGGCCCCGATCGACGAGACGGTGGTCCGGTCACTCCCCGGCCGGCCGCCGGTGCCGGAACGGGTCGTCGCCTGGGACGGAGCCGACGTGGTGGCCGAGCGGCGCGAGCAGGTGGGCGCCCTCGTGCTCGCCACGACCCCGGTGGAGCCGACAACCGACGAGGCGGTCGAGGCCCTGGTGGCGGGGATCCGGGCCGAGGGCCCGGACCTGCTCCCGTGGGGGCCGACCACCCGGTCGCTCCGAGAGCGTGCCCAACTGCTGCACGAACGCCTCGGTGCCCCCTGGCCCGACCTCTCCGACGAGGCATTGCTGGCGACGCTCGATGACTGGCTGGTCCCGTTCCTGGGCCGCGCCCGCCGTCGCCGGGACCTCGCCCGGGTCGACCTCGGATCCGCCCTCCGGTCACGGCTCGGCTGGGACCTCGCCCGCCGGGTCGACGACCTCGCGCCCACCCATCTCGAGGTGCCTTCGGGCTCCCGCATCCGGCTCGACTACGGGGACTCGGGCGGGCTCCCGGTGCTGGCCGTGAAACTGCAGGAGCTGTTCGGGGCGACGACGACGCCGACGATCGCCGACGGCCGGATCCCCGTCGTCGTCCACCTCCTCTCGCCGGCCGGCCGGCCCGTCCAGGTCACGACCGACCTGGCCGGTTTCTGGGAACGCGGCTACCCGGAGGTCCGCAAGGAGCTGCGGGGCCGCTATCCCAAGCACCCGTGGCCGGAGGACCCGGGCACCGCGGAGCCGACCCGACGCACCAAGCGCTGAGCTCCCCATCACCGGCCTCGCCACGACCCTGCGGTACCGTGCGGCCATGGGAGAGGAGCGCCAGCCGGGGCTGCCGGGCATCGGAGACGAGCCGTTCCTGGCCGTCACCGAGGCTGCACCCACCCGTGCCCGGCGCACCTTGCGGGATCTCATCGAGACCGAGGGCGACCCTCGGGCGGTCGATGAGGCGCTCATCCCCGAGGATGGTCCCCGCCGCCTGGTCCTGGGTTTCCCCTCGGCGGCCCAACTCGCCCGATTCGTGGCCGGCTACCGAAGCCAACTCCTCGCCGACCTCGGCCTCGGCCCGCTCGAGGTCGTGGCCGGCGGCACCAAGCCGAGCCGCCGCTACTACCACCTGGGACGGTCGGTGACCCCCGACGTCGTGTTGCGCACGACCGACGACCGCCACGTCGTCGTGTCGGTGTCGGCCGGGTTGGCCGCCTCGACGCACATGCCCCTCGTCGACGAGCTCGCCGTACTCGGAGGCATCCTGGGCCCGGTCATCGGCGTGCTGGTCACCCCGGCCGCCCTCGACGAGGCGACCGCCGCCGCCATCTGGGCACACGTCGCCGAGCTGCGCCAGCACCACGACGTGCACTGGATCCGCTACGGCATCTCCCTGGAACTGGCCGTCGACTGATCACCGCAGCAGGTCGACGGGGGTGAACTCGGCGGCCGCCGAGGCCGTCACCTCGACGCCGACCATCCCGAGCACCTCCACCGGGCGGGCGACCCGCACCACCACGACTCGGGCCGACCACGTCGGGTCCCGCCGACACGCACAGGCCACGAGCTCGACGCCGTTCGCCGTCGCCACCGCGGTCGCCACGGCCCCGGGGTCGGCGTCGCCGCCGAACGCGTGAAAGGTGATGGGGGCTGCGGCGAGGGCAGCGGCATCGGCGGCCCCCTGCACCGCGGCCCGGGCCACCGTCAGCTGGGCGATGCCGACGACGAGGGCCATCCCCACGATGGCGACGGGGAGGGCCACTCCGATCACCAGCAGCGAGACCGACCCCCGATCGGAGCCGGCGGTCACCGCTCCGACCGCATCGTCACCGTCCAGCCCAACTCGATCGGGATGCCACCGACCAGCCGGAACAGGCGGTGGGGCAGCCGGACCGTGACCCGGACCGGACTGCCCACCCCCCGGGCACGGGACACCGAGATGGTGGCGCGCCCGGCGAGGGTGGTCGGCAACGCCGCCTCGGCGGCGTCCACGGCCGTGGCGACGTCGGGGCTCACGGCCGCCACCCGGGCGCCCTCGCGGGCCGCGTGCACGGCCACGACCTGGGCCTGGGCGACCGCCGCCGTCTCGGCGACGATCGCGACCAGGACCAGGACGATCGGCAGCAGGAGGACCAGCTCGACGGATGCCGAGCCACGCTCGGTCACCCGAACACGGCTCCGAAGATGCCGACGAGGTTGGTGACCCAGGAGCCGATCGTCTCCCAGATGCTCGAGGTGCCCCCGCCGCGGATCCACTGGATCAGGGCCCAGGCTATGGCGGCCGCCACGAGCATGACGAGGACGTACTCGACGGTCCCCTGTCCGTCGTCTCGACGGAATCGGTTGGCGATGGTGTGCATGGTGCTCCTCCGTGGGAGGCCGACGACCGGTCGGCAACGGGGGGAGTGCGGGTCTCATGGAAGGCCGCCGGGGTCGGCGAGGTCGGCGAGGGTCGCCACGAGGGTGGGGGCCACGGTGAGCAGGAGGACGCCGGGGAGGACGAGGAGCGTCAACGGCAGTGCGAGGCGGACGGCCAGGGAACGTGTGGATGCCAGCTCGCTGGATCGGCGGTCACGGTCCATTTCCCGCAGGTGGGCGGCCACCTCGGCGGCGACGGGGGCACCGACCGCGGCGGCCCGGGCCAGTACCCGGAGCAGCGGGACCAACGCGGGATCGGCCTCGTCGACTGCCGCCCCGATCCCGGCGTGGCGGGCCCGGTGGGCCACCCGACGGACGGCGACGGCCGAGACGGCATCGGCCTCGTCGGCGGCCAACCCGATCGCTCCCTCCACCGAGAGCCCGGCCCCCAGGCCGACGAGGACCAGCCGACCGACCAGCGGCGCATCGACCCCGCTCGGTCGACGGCGGCGCCGTGGACGCCGACCGACCAGGACCACGGCCGCCACCAAAGCCGCAGCGATCATCGCGACCTCCGGGCCATGGCCCCGAGCACGGCCACGCCGGCGAAGACGAGGCCCAGGCCGATGCCGACGAGGACGCCGCCACCGGGGAGGGCGAGCGCCCGCCCGAGCGCGCCGTCTCCCAGCTGCCAGGCCAACAGCACCAGCGGGGCGACGGCGACGATGAGCGCCGAGGTGCGGGCCGGCGCAACGGCCGACCGCAGCTCCCTGTCCAGCTCGAGATCGTCCCGAAGCTGCGCCACGACGGCGTCGAGGACCGCCACGCCCGATCCCCCGTGGGTGGACGCGGCCCGCAGCGAGGCGGTGACGAGCGGGCCGTGGCGACCGAACGGGACCGCGACGGCGTCGGCGACCTCGCTCATCGGGCGACCGAGCCGGGCCAGGCGGCCGGCTCGCCCCCACGAGGTGCGCGGGTCGGTGCCGAGCGTCGACCAGAGCGCCGCTCGCAGCGACGAGCCCGATCGCAGCTCGCCGGCGATGCCGGCGAGCATGGCGAGGCGCCCATCGGCCGAAGGACGGCGACGACGCCCGGCCAGGAAGCCGAGGGCAACGGTCGCCACGGCGGTGGGCAAGGGAGCCGCCCATGCCGCCAAGAGGGTCAGGCCGACCGGGACCGGGACCCCTGCGGCGACGGCCACCGCAACGAGCGTCGGCCCGGTCACGGGTACACCTCCCGGTCGTCGCCGTCCTCGGCGCCGACCTCGAGGATGGTGCGGATCATCCGCCCCTCCCGGCCCCGGGCCACGTGGACGACGAGGTCGATGGCGGCGCGGATCTGGCGCCGGATCGCCTCGGGCCGCAGGCGCAGGTCGCCCGACAGCGCCAGGGTCTCCAGCCGCAGCAGGCCCTCGGCCGGACCGTTGGCATG
This sequence comes from uncultured Acidimicrobiia bacterium, assembly GCA_964614585.1. GTDB lineage: Bacteria > Actinomycetota > Acidimicrobiia > Spongiisociales > JAENVV01 > JAHEFX01. The sequence goes on from CAZTLW010000011.1 coordinate 26,221, forward strand.
GAGGGTGGACATCGACCCGTCGTGACCGGTGTTCAGCGCCCCGACGAGGTCGAGCGCCTCGGGGCCCCGGACCTCACCGACGATGAGCCGATCGGGCCGCAGGCGCAGAGCAGAACGGACCAGGTCGCGGACGGTGACCTCGCCGGCCCCCTCGATGTTGGCCGTGCGGGTCTGGAGGCGGACGACGTGGCCGGACAGGGCGAGTTCCGGGGCGTCCTCGATGCAGATGCTGCGCTCGTCAGGTGGAATGAGCCCCGAGAGGACGTTCAACAGCGTCGTCTTGCCGGCACCGGTGCCACCCACCACCAGCAGGGTGCGCCGGGCGGCGACGGCGTCGGCGAGCAGGGCGGCGCCGTCGGGGCGGATGGACCCGGCGGCCACCACCGCGTCGAGGTCGGCGACGGCCGCGGTGAATCGGCGGATGGCCACCACCGGCCCGTCGACGGCCACCGGGGGGATGACGGCATGGAGTCGGCTGCCGTCGGGGAGGCGGGCGTCGACGGTGGGGGCGGCTCGGTCGAGCCGGAGACCGAGCGGCGTGATGACCCGACCGACGGCGGCGAGCACCTCGTCGGCCGCCATGGCGAGATCGGTGGCCTCGAGGCGGCCCGCCCGCTCGACATGCACGCGGCCGGATCCGTCCACCAACACGTCGGACACGTCCGGTTCCCGCAGCAGGGCCTCGAGGGGGCCGAGGCCGAGCACCGAATCGACGACGAACTGGACGTCGGCCTCGGTCGCCAGCGGCGATTCGTGGGCCAGCCCCCGTCGGGCGGCGGCCTCGACCGACCGCCGGTCGAGTGGCGTGTCGGCCTCGACCACCCGCTGGACGACACGCTCGACGAGGTTCACGACGCCACCGCCCAGACCGATCGCCAGGCCCGCACCCATCGGCCCCCGGCCAACCGACCACTCGCCACCGACCGGGCGGTACGCGCGTAGAGGCGGGGCAGCACGACCCCGTCGACCGACGGCGGGACGGGACCTAGCCCGGTCGGTTGGAGGACGTCCGCCGCGACGGGGGAGCCGAAGACCGGGGCGACGACCGTCGCCCGGTCGACGACCCCGCCCACCCGCACCACGACGAATGGCCAGCCACGGGCGAGGTGGGCGAGGAGGTCGTAGGCGGAACCCGGATCGGCGCCGCCCGACGGGAGGACCGCAACCCCCCGGCGCACCGGCGCGAGGTCGTCGGCCGTGGGGCCCTCGGCGAGGACGTCGGCGACGCTGCGGCGACCCGGCAGGGGTGGCGCGGTCGGGTCGAGGTCCACGACGAGGGCGGTGCCGACCGACAGCGCCGCCCCCAGCGGGGCGACGACCGACAGGAGACCGTCGTGGACGATGCGGAGGGTGAGGACGGGCATGGGGACTCCGGGTCGGTGCCAAGAACGTACGACGGACCCGGGCCGCCGAGAACCCCTTCACAAGCGGTCGATTCCCCGGCAGGATGAGGGGTCCGCCGACCGCCGAGCGGTAGCCTTCCAAGGACGTCAAGGAGGCCAGATGACCACGACCACCTCTCCCGACACGATGCTCTGGCGGGCGATCCTCGTCGGCGGATTGCTCACCATCGCCATCGGCGCCGCCCTCACCTTCTGGCCGGACATCTCATTGCAGGTGATCGGCTGGTTGGTGGCCATCCAGTTCGTGCTGGTGGGGGCCGCGTTCCTGGTCGGCCGGATCATCACCGGTGGCAGCACCGGCTCGGTCGTGCTCGGCATCGTGCTCGGTGCGCTCGGGATCATCATCGGCGTCTGGGCGTTCCGGAACCCCGATACCACCGTGGCGATCCTCACGTTCCTCGTCGGCGCGGGGTGGTTCATCGGCGGTGTCGTGGAGGCCATCGAGGCCACGGCCGACCGCGAGACGCCGGCCCGTGGTTGGGTGATCGCACTCGGCGTCATCTCGGCGCTGGCCGGGCTCGTCCTGCTGTTCTACCCGCTGGCCTCGGCGCTGGCGCTGGCCATCTTCACCGGCGTGCTCATGCTGGTGCTCGGGGTCGCGCGGGTGATCCAGGCGTTCCAGATCAAGGGGGCGTTGGGAGTCTGACCCGACGCCCGGCGGGGCGCCGCACGCGCACCGCGCCGCGTCATGCCACCGCCGGTGGCGGTCCCGCCCCCGCTCGCCGGTCAGAGGGCCTTCGTCATGCGATGGACGACGGTCCGCTGCCCCAACGGAACGGCGGGCGACGTGGCAACGACGGTCATCCCTCGACGTTCGTAGAGCCGCCGCGCACCGTCGTTGCGGTCGGCGACGTCCAGCGCCAACCGGCGAGCGCCGACACCCCTCGCTCTCCCTTCGGCGTGGTCGAGCAACGACGAACCAACCCCGGACCCCTGCACCGCCGGGTCGACCGCCACCGCCTGGAGATACCAGTCACCCTCGGGGACTCGATCCATGAATCTGAAGAGGCGCAACCCGACGAGCCACCTCGCGACCAGCCGGACCGACCCGATCCCGGCAGCCCGGAAGAGGGGCCCGTCGGCCGAGCGCGCGTGGTCGGCGGCAGAGAACCCGTTGGCCATCCCCACGATCACACCCTCGGACTCCGCGAACCAGGTGTGCTCGTGGGACAGGTCGTGCCCGGGCGCCATGAACGCCTTCGCTGTGATACCGACGAACCCACTCCCAAGCATCCACCGCAGCAAGCCGTCGGCCGCCAGGTCGAAGTAGCGGGCGAACTGCTCGCCGTCATCGCGATCCGGCCGCGCAGGCCGGATTCGTGTGGCCTTCACGACGGACCGGACCAGGGTGGAGCCACGGCGCACAGACCCACCACGGCGAGGGGATGGACGCCCGTTGCCGACGGTGGGGGGCTGGGTGTCATCGGCGCCGCTCCCGCCTGCCGACGAGGGCAACACCGATGATGCCGACGGCGAACCCAACGGCGAGGCCGGCGACCAATCCAATGATCCAATTCTCGGTGGATTGACCGACGGCCTGCCCGACGAGGACGGAGGCGGTGACCGCGAGGGCCGTCGTAGTGGCGGCCGTGAGGATGGACTGACGGGCGGGAGGATTCTGGTCGCTCATGGGGTCATCCTCGTCGACTGGGCGTCGCCCGCCATCGGTCACGCGTCGGATTGGACTCCGCCCACGGACTGACCCGGACTCATCTCTCGATCGGATGCGACTGGGCGCAGATCGTGGGACGATGACGCATGGCCGAAGTCGATACGAAGACGTTCCCTGCCGATTCGAACCGCCGTCCAGACGTCCGGTCGGCGGATGGGCCGTCGCCGCGAACCCTGCTCGGCTCGGTGGTGCTGGCGGTCGGCATGGTGGTGTGGGCAAGCGGGCACGCGATCTACGACCAGACCGCTGTGGGGGCTTGGGTGCTGTTCCTCGTCGGCGGTTTCGGCGCCTCGATCGGTCTCCGGCTTGCGGTGGGCAGCACCGACGAAGCCGATCGTGGCGGTACCTCACGGAGCAGATGGTTGTTCTGGTCGTTCACCACCATGCTCGTGCTGGTCGGTGCCAGCGCCGCCTTCGAAGGCCCGGCGCAGATGATCGGCGTGTCGGCCGGTGTCTCGGTGCTCGCCGCCGGGTTCGCGAACGCGATGGCCGACCTGCGTGACACCAGACGGCGCGTGACCGAACTGGCGGTGATCGAGGAGCGCCAGCGGGTGGCTGCCGACGTGCACGACATCGTCGGCCATGCATTGGCGGTCACGATGCTGCACATCAACGCCGCCCGCATGTCGCTTCCTGAGCGCCCCGATGTCGCAATCGAGGCCCTGCAGGAGGCCGAGCGGAACGGTCGTTCGAGCATGCACGAGATCCGGGGCATCGTGCATCTTCTGCGCTCCGACGACGGGCCTTCCCTCCTCAGCCTGCCCGACCTCGGTGATCTCGGGACGCTCATCGACAGCTTCACCGGCACCGGGGCGCAGATCGGCCTCGCCGTCGAGATCGACCCGGACCGCGTTTCGAGGCTTGCCTCGGTCACCACCTATCGCCTCGTCCAGGAAGGCCTGACCAATTCGGTCAGGTACGGAGACGGACCGATCGATCTCTCTCTGGTCCGCGAGGGCGACGAAGTGGTCCTCACGATCGAGAACGGCATTGCCCCGGGGCGCGACAGAGTCGGTGGCGGAGTCGGACTGAACGCAGCTCGGTCGCGGGTGACCTCGCTCGGGGGCAGCTTCGAAGCCACGCTGGTCGGGGGCAATCGGTGGCGAGTCGCAGCGAGGGTCCCTACATGATCCGGCTCCTGCTCGTCGACGACCAGCCACTCGTGCGCCAGGGCCTCCGCCGGGTCGTCGAGACCAGCGACCGGTTGGAGGTCGTCGCCGAGTGCGACGATGGCGACGAAGTCGTCGACGCCCTCCACCGTCATCTCATCGACCTGGTCGTGATGGACATCAAGATGAAGCGAATGGACGGCGCGACCGCCACCCGTGAGATTCGGCGCATCGAGGGCCCTCCCGTCCTGGTCCTCACCACCTTCGACGACGACGCCACCATCGCCGCAGCCCTTCGGTCGGGTGCTGCGGGGTTCGTCCTGAAAGACGCTCCCGGTGAGGAGATCATCCGTGCCATAGAGCGGGTCGCCGCCGGGGATGCCTGGCTGGATCCAGCGGTGACCGCCCGTGTGCTCCGAAGCCACCCACACCGCAAACCGACGGCGCCGGCGAGTCTCGAACGCCTCACCGCACGCGAACTCGACGTGCTGCGGGTGGTCGGTCGGGGGGCGACCAACGCCGAAGTGGCCGATGCGCTGTCCATCAGCCAGGCCACCGTCAAGACACACCTCGGCTCGCTTCTCACCAAGCTCAACCTGCGCGACCGTGCCGCCGCCATCGTGTTCGCCCACGAGCACTCCCTCATCGGGGATCGCTGAAGCCCGAACCCGGAACCGTCCCGCCACGGCGGCGACGGCGTGAGTAGCGTTCCCGCCATGACCGACGAGCACCAGGAACCCATCGAGGAGGACGACGACTACGTCGACCTCGAGGAGCCGGCCGACCCCGAGGGTCGGCGCATCGAGACCGACGGGGGCGACCTGCCGAAGTTCGAGCCCTTGGTGCCCCTCCAACGGTGGGACACCGAAGAGGGGCCCGTCGTGGGGATCCCGTGGGAGGGCGAACCCGTCCCGACGGCGGACGAGCGCGTCGCCTACGTCCG
>CAZTLW010000012.1:0-29284 GCA_964614585.1 uncultured Acidimicrobiia bacterium
TCGTGATCGTCCTCGTCCTTGGACTCCTCGCCCCCGTGGTCGTGGTCATGGTCATCGTCCTCGTGGCCATGGACCTTCTCGCCGAAGGGGATCGGATCGAGCAGCGGCGCCACTTCGAAGACGTTGGCCCCGTCGTCGGCAGCCGAGTCGAGCACGTCCTCGAGGCCCTCCTCGAGGAAGAGGCCGTTGGCGACCACCAGGTCGGCCCCGTTGACGGCGGCCACCTGGGCCGAGGAGGCCTGGAAGTCGTGGGGGTCGGCGCCGATCGGCATGAGCACCTCGACGACGGCGTCACCGGCCACCACGTTCTCCACGATGTCGCCGAGGATCGTGGTGGTGGCGACGATGGTCAGGTCGGTGGCCGGCCCCTCGGGCTCCGTGGCCTCCGTCGTGTCCGTGGCCTCCGTCGTGTCCGTGGCCTCCGTCGTGCCGGTCGCGTCCGTGCCGGTGTCGCCGTCGGCGGACGGCTCCGCGGTCCCGCCGCAGGCGGCGAGGACGAGCGCCAGGACACCGAGGACGGCGGCGAGGCGGAAGGGACTGGTCGAAGGTCGCATGTAGGCTCCCGGTGTCTGGACAGAAATGAGAATCGTTCTTATGATGAGAATCATACTCATCTCATGACGACGACCGCAAGCCCCCATCTGCACCGAGACCGCCTCCACCGCGAGGTGGCGGCGCGCCTACGCGAGCATGACGTCCGCTACACCAGCGGACGTCGGGTTGTGGTCGAGGCGCTGGGGGATGCCGACGGGCCGCTGTCGGCGGCCGAACTCCACGACGAACTCGGCGACGACGTGCCCCTGTCCTCGCTGTATCGGACCCTCACGGTGCTCGAGTCCGCCGAGGTGGCGGTCCCCCACTTCGGGGCCCGCGGCGTCACCCGTTACGAGCTCGCCGAGTGGCTCGCCGGCCACCACCACCACCTCGTCTGCACGGCCTGCGGCTCGGTCGAGGACGTCGACATCCCGTCGGGGGTCGAGGAGCGGGTCGAGGAGATCGTCGGGGCGATCGCCGATCCCGCCGGGTTCCGCCCGACCGGACACGAGCTCGAGATCAGTGGTCTCTGCCGGCGGTGCTCGTGACCCCGTCCGTGGCCGCCACCGACCTGGTGCTGGCCTACGGGTCCCACGTCGCCATCGCCGCCTCCACGTTCGAGATCCCCACCGGCGGTGTCACCGCCGTCATCGGCCCGAACGGCTCGGGGAAGTCGACCCTGCTGTCGGCGATCGCCGGCCTCCTCGAGCCCCGGTCGGGTCGGCTGGAGGTGCCGGCCCGAGTCCACGACCGCCACCGGATCGCCTACGTCCTCCAGACGACGAAGGTGAACGACGTACTGCCCGTGACCGTTCGCGAGATCGTCCTCATGGGCCGGTTCGCCGGCGCCGGGGCGTTCGGCCGGGTCGGTCGGCCCCGGGACCGGGCGGCGGTCGACGAGGCCATGGAGCGGCTCGGGATCACCGACCTCGCCAATCGTCATCTCCGGGAGCTGTCGGGCGGGCAGCGCCAGCGGGTGTTCGTCGCCCAGGGTCTCGCCCAGCCCCATGACATGCTGCTGCTCGACGAGCCCCTCACCGGCATCGACCTGCCGACCGCCCAGGCGATCGACGAGGTCATCCACGATGAGCGCTCCCGGGGGTGCTCGGTGATCCTCACGACCCACGACCTGTCCGAGGCCCGGGTGGCCGACCACACGGTGCTGCTGTCGGGACGGGTCGTCGCCGCCGGCCCGTCGGATGAGGTGTTGACGGAGGCCAACCTCGTCGAGGCGTACGGGCCGTCATTGCTGCATGTCGGGGAGGGCCGGCTGTTCCTCGACGACCCGGCCCACACCCCGGTGCCGGGCCGCCACATCCACCGCCGCGAGGGTCTCGGCTCCGACGGCTGAACGTCAGACGCCGAGCCGCAGCTGCCCCTCGGGCGCCGGCCGGGGACCGGCCCGTCGCCGTCGCTTCGGTGCCGTGACGGGCACCGACCGCTCCGTGGCGGCGACAGCCTCCGGCGCCGCGTCACGCAGCCAGTCGAGGTAGTGGGCCCGCAGGGCGGGCGAGCGGAGGTGGAGCTGGGTCGGGCCCGAGACCCGGACGCCCGCCTCGGCGCAGGCCTGCCGCACCTCCTCGACCTGGGCGGCGCCGTCGGAGATCCCGGGCAACACCGGGGCCATGAGCACGGCCACGTCGATGCCGACGTCGCGCAGTCTGGCCAACGCGTCGAGCCGACGACGGGGATGGGGTGCGCCGGGCTCCGACAGCCGCCAGGCCCCCTCGTCGAGCGTCCCGATCGACATGGTCACCGACACGGCGGCGCGCGCGGCGAGACCGGCGAGGACGTCGGCGTCACGCAGCACGAGCGGCGACTTCGTGAGGATCGAGACCGGGTTGGCCCGCTCGGCGAAGACCTCCAGGATTCCCCGGGTGAGGCGATACCGGCCCTCGGCCGGTTGGTAGGGATCCGTGTTCGAGCCGAGATGTACCGACGACCCGTCCCAACGTCGGGGATCGGTCTCGGCCCGGACGAGGTCGACGGCGTTCACCTTGACGACGATCCGTCGCTCGAAGTCCTCCCCGATGCCGAGGCCGAGGTAGTCGTGGGTGGGGCGGGCGAAGCAGTAGGTGCAGGCGTGGGAGCAGCCCCGGTAGGCGTTGATCGACCATCGGAACCCCCATGGGGCCCCGGGCACCTCGTTGAGGATGGTCCCCGCCTCGACCTCGAGGAACTCGAGGCCCTCGTAGGCACCCCGACCCACGCGGCGGCGGGTGGGCTCGAAGAGACGGTTGGGCCCGTCGTCGGCGAGGGTCCAGCGGAGTTCGGCCATGGGCGGGAGCCTAATCGAACATGTGTTCGTGTTTCTTATGTCCGCCCGGCGCGTAAGACGATTTTGTCATTTGGGTCGGCCGGGCACCGAAGCACCGGGACGGGGAGGGAGCCACCGAACCCCGTTCTTGTGTCGTGTAGCCCTCTCAGAGAGGGGTGGGCGACACAAGAACGGGTGTGGGGGGCTGTCGCCGGCTACCAGGCGCCGCCGCCCCCACCACCTCCACCGCCCCCGCCACCGCCGGAGAACCCGCCGCCACCCCCGCTGGACGGTGGGGTGAAGGCGCCCGACAGCGCCGTGGTCATCCCGACGAAGGCGTTCTCGGTGTGGCCGCCGGTGTAGCCGTAGGAGCCGTACCAGTAGATGTGCGACACCTGCTCGAGCTGCTCGGGGGCCCGGAGCCGGGCCGCCTCGAGCACCTCCTCGGCCACGCCGAGGGCGATGGCGTACACCAGGAAGCGATCCCACAGGTCGAGCGAGATGACCGGCGCCTCCTCCAGGCGGCTGAAGTCCCGGAGGTAGCGCCGGAAGGCCTCCCATCGGGCCGCAAGGAGCGCCCCCTCGGGCGTCCGCTTGACCCACCCCTTCTTGAACCCGGCGAACACGCCGTAGATGGCGAAGTTGACGAACAGGCCGACGATGAAGATCGGGATCACCACCCCGAACTGGGTCGAGTCGCCGGCCAACCAGATCGAGAGCCAGATCGCCACCGTGAAGAGACCGATGATGAGGGCACCGGCGCCGACCATCCATCCCTGTCCCGACTTGTCGAGCAAACCCCCGGTCTCGAGGGCCTCGACGGCCTTCGTCCGGAACGTCTGGTAGGTGGTGGCGTTGGCGGAGGCGTCGTCCCGGATCCGCTCACGGAACCGGTTGAGCGGCTGCGGGCCGTCCTCGAGCACCCGCTCCATCACCCGCACGACGGACAGTTCGTGGTCGGCCAAGGGCTCGTCGTGGTCGCGGAGGGAGAGTTCGAGGTCCGTGATCTGCTCCGTCCGGAGCCCACCCCAGGTGGCCTTCTCGGCCGAGACCGGCTGGGCACCGAGAACGTCCCGGCGGACGAGGTCGAAGACGGTCGCCGTGAAGCCGAGCTCGTCGACCTTCCCCTGGCTCAACAGGCCCTCGACGACGGCCGGGGGATGATCGCTGGGGGGCTCCTGTTCGTACTCCCGGTCGTAGGTCACCCTCGGCTCGCGTCCGAACCTCCACCAGATGAGCACGGCGGCGAGGACGCCGGGCACGAACGCCATGACGATCCCCAACAGGATCAGGACGACGAGCAGCAACCGCTGGTTCTCGGCGATCGCCGCCTCCCGGTCCTCCTCGGCGAGGATCGACTCGAGGCCATCGCCGTCGATGACGGTGGCGCCCTCGGTGGACGAGATGGCCGATCGGGGCAGCACGACCCGGAACTCGACGAACTGGCCGGGCGGGATCCGGGAGGCCTCCAGCTCCGGGGCGAGGCCGTCGGGCCCCAGTCCGACCGTCCCGGCCACCTCGGCCGGGTGGCCCCACACGAGCACCTCCCCGGGCTCGGCCGTGCCGGCGAAGTCGAGCGTCGCGGTGAGCCGGTCGAGCCCCACCGTCCATTCGTCGCCCCACACCTGGAGGTTGACGTCGACGACGTCGTCGTAGGCCTTGGCGAGCCCCACGAACCGGTAGGCAACGTCGAACGTGCGGCGTTCCGAGAGGGCCGAGTAGTGCCAGACGAGACGAATGCGGTCGCCGAGGTCCCGGACGCCGAACGTGCCGGCCTCGTCGAAGCATCCCAACTCGGCACAGGCCCCCGGCTCGTAGGCGACGCCGCCCTCGGAGACGGCAATGTCCACGATCTCCTCCCCCGCCCGGACCGGGATGTCGCGGTAGGCGCCCGAGAAGTCACCGTTGAACGAGAACGTGATGCGTTCGGTGACGAGCACCGACCCGTCGGGCGCCACCTCCAACTCGATGTCGGCGGCAGGCAGCGTGAACGACTTGGCCAGCGCCGGCAGCGCCGGCAGGAGGACCGCCGCGACCAGGGCGACGGCGACGACGATCGCCCGGCTGCGCACCCTCAGAACTCGACCCGGGGCGCCTCGCCCGACGACTCGGGGGCGTCGTAGTACCCGCGGGTCTCCATGCCCGTGGCCGACGCCAGGAGGCTCGAGGGAAGGGTCTGGACCTTGTTGTTGTAGGTGAGGACCGAGTCGTTGTAGATCTGGCGGGCGATGGCGACCTTGTCCTCGGTCTCCTCGAGCTGGCGCTGGAGATCGGCGAAGTTGCTGGAGGCCTTGAGATCGGGATACGCCTCCGACAGGGCGAACAGCTGGCGGAGCGCCCCGGCCAACTCGTTCTCCGCTGCCGCGAGCGCTTCGGGGCTCGGCGCCGCCTGGGCCCGGTTGCGGGCCTCGATGACCCGCTCGAGCGTCTCCTGTTCGTGGGTGGTGTACCCCTTGACCGTCTCCACGAGGTTCGGGACGAGGTCGTGGCGCCGCTGGAGCTGCACCTCGATCTGGCTCCAGGCGTTGTCGGCCCGGTTGCGAGCCTTGACGAGGCCGTTGTAGAGGCTGATGCCCCAGAAGGCGCCGACGGCGACGACGGCGAGGGTGATGACGAGGCCGATCTCCATGGGGTGGATGCTACGGGGCGTCGACGGGTGTTCGTCTCATCGACGGGCACGTCCGAAAGCCCGCACGAGCTTGCGGGCCCAGTCGTAGTGGCTCGACGTCGCCGAGACGGCGTAGCTGCCGACCGAGGTGGAGCCGGTCCACGGCCACCGCCGCTTCTCGAAGAGGGCATCGGGGTCGTAGCCGGCGACGACGGACCGCACTCGGTCCCGGGATGCCTCGAGGCGGGCGACGACCTCGTCCCACGGGTCGTTGCGATGCCGCCGCCAGATCTCGTCGTTCAGCGCCGGGCTGTCCGACCAGCCGTATCCGGGGGCCGGCATCTCGGGCCGCTCCCCCGCCAACCCCGCTGCCTCCCAGCCGAGGAACAGCTCGTGCCAGGCATCGAGGTGGGCGAGCAGGTCCTTCACCGACCAGTCCTCACATGCCCCGGGTAGGACCCGGTCGGCGGCGTCGATGCGATCGACCTCGGCCATGAGCCGGTCGAACTCGGCGTCGATGCGCTCGAGCAACTCGGCCTGGGTGGCGGGGCGGGGCACGCCACGGGACGCTACCCATTGGTCCGGTCGGGGTCGGACCGTGGGTGCCGAGCCCGGCGATCGCCTCGAGGAGTCGGGCATCGAGGACGTGCCGTCAACACCACTGGCGGTCGAGCTGCGCTCGCTGGTTCCTCCCGGTCCATCCCACCCTCGGTCATAGACTGACCACATGTCCGCAGCTCGAGAGGCACTCGACAGGCTCGTCGAAGGGGCCGAAGCCGGTCGCCTCGACGAATTCTTCGCCGATCACGGCGTCGAGTTGATGACGGCGTTCGGCAGCGCCACCGCCGACGAGGGTCGGGCCTCTGACCTGGACCTGGCCGTCTCACTCGAACCGGGTTCCGATCTCTATGCACTGGTTGCCGACCTGATCGGCCTTCTCGGTTTCGACCAGGTCGACGTCGTCGACCTCCGCACCGCCGACGTGGTGTTGAGGGCCGAGGCGCTCGGCGCATGCGTCCCGATCTTCGAATCCCGTCCCGGTCTCTATGCCCGCCGGCAGATGGCCGCCCTCACCGAGCGGATGGAGACCGCCTACCTTCGCCGGCGGGACCTCGAGCTGCTGTCGTCGTGACCCCGGCCCGGCTCGACCCCGACGTGGTCCGCAACAAGCTCGGCGAGATCACCCGGACACTGGATGCCCCGTCGAGGGGCTCACCCCGGAGCGGCTGGGCAACGATGCCATCGTCCGGGCGGCGGTGGAGCGGTTCGTCTCCAGGACGGTCGACCTGGCCGTCGATGTCAACTCGCACCTCTCGGTGGCCACCATCGGTCGAGCTCCGGGCGACTATCGCGAGTCGTTCCGTATGGCGGGCGAGGCGGGAGCCATCGACACGGAGTTGGCCGAGCGTCTCGCCCCCTCCGTGGGGATGAGGAACGTGATCATCCACGAGTACGAGCGGCTCGACCTCGGAAGACTTGCCGCAGCAGTTCCCCTGGCTCTCGAGGACTACCGGGAGTACGTCCGTCACGTGGCCCGGTTCGTGCTGGAGCAGACCAAGTCCGTCTGACGGCGAGCGGGCCGGCCAGGCTGCCGGCTGCGCTCGGTGGGCTGCCGGTCCGGCTCAGTCCGAGCCCTTCACCTCGGCGATCGTCTCGAGGAGGTCCCGTCCCACCCCGAGGGCGGTGTCGACGTCCATCTCCGCCCCTTCGGCAAAACACCGCTCGGCCTCGTCGGCGCCGAGCAACTCGACGGCCTTCGTCCGCATGGCGGCAAGGCGCGGCGGACGCATGACGGCCTCCGGGTCGAACGGGGCGGCCAACGAGGCGCCGAGCAGCCGGGCCCCCTCCTCGACGGGTCCGGTGGCGAGCACGAGCTCGGCGATGGCATCGAGCGTCTGGGGTTTGGTGATCTCGGGCATCGGCATGGTCGGCATGCGATCGAGCACGGCGAGGAGCCGGCCGGCGGCGCTCGTCGTCTCGCCGAGCGCGGCTTCGCACCGGGCCACCCCTCGGGACGCGCTCGACCAGCAGTTGACGTCCCCGACCATGTCGAGCAGGCGGGCCGCCTCGGCGAGCTGGGCGATCGCCTGCGCAGGTTCTTCCCCGAGCGAGAGGAGCGTGCCGTTGAGCATGAGCGCATGGCCGTACCAGTTGGGCGAGTCGATCTCGGCGAGCATGTCGCAGGCTCGCCGACTGAACGCCAGGCCGCGCTCGCGCTCGCCGGCGACGTAGAGGGATCCGGCCCGGTCGCTGAGCGTCGCCGCCAACATGGCGACGTCTCCGACGGCGTCGAAGACGTCCAGCGCGGCCTGACCATGCTCGGCAACCCGGTCGTCGGACATCGGCAGGTACGCCGAAAGCAGCAGCTGGTTCAGCCCGTGGTCCCACGTCGACTCCCACCAGGCGGGCTCGGGATGCGCTTCGAGCAGTCGGCGCCCCTCGTGGAGGTGCTGCAGGTACTCGGGGTCGGTGGTGGCATGGCGGATGGCCGCCCCGAGCGCCAACTCCATCCGCCCGGTGGCGTTCGGGTCGCCGCGGCGGTGGGCGGCGGCAAGACCCGACCGGCCGTAGCCCACCCCGTCGGGATCGGTCAGCTCGGCGGCGTGGATGGCCAGGGTGAACCACACCTTGACCTGCCGCAGGAGATCGGTGCCCTCATCGGCGGCTTCGAGGCCCTCCACCGAGAGCTCGATCGCCTCGACACCCATGCCCTTGTGCATCCAGTACGAGAACAGGTCGAACGCCAGGTCGAGGTGGGCGTCGATCTCCTCCGTCTCGAGGAGGGTGGCCAACGCGCTGCGGACGTTGTCGTAGTCGAGGTCGATCCGGCGCATCGTGGCGGTGATCTCGGCGGTCCGCATGCCGGGCGTCGCGTCGTGGACGAAGTCGACGTAGTGACGAGCGTGGGCGGCCCGGAACCGGATGGGCTCGGCGGTGTCGGCCAGTCGCTCCTGGGCGTACTGGCGGACCGGCTCGAGCATGCGGTAGCGGGTGCCCCCCGAACCGTCGTCCACCGTCATGACCAACGACTTGTCGACGAGCGAGTCGAGGTGGTCCAGCACTTCCCAGTCCTCCACCTCGTCGCCGGTACAGACGGCCTCGGCGGCCGCGAGGTCGAGGCCTCCGGTGAAGACGGAGAGCCGGCGGAACATCGCCTGCTCCGCAGGTTTGAGGAGGTCGTAGGACCAGTCGATGGTGGCGGCGAGCGTCCGTTGCCGGGGCAGCGCCGTCTTGGCGGACCCCGAGAGGATGCGGAAGGAATCCTCGAGGCGGTCGGCAAGCTCGGGAGCCGAGAGGCTGCGCAGGCGGGCGGCGGCGAGCTCGATGCCGAGGGGGATCCCGTCGATCCGTTGGCAGATCCTGCCAATGGCCGCCAACTCCTCGCCAGAGGGGTCGAAGTCCGGCCGCACGGCCCGCGCCCGGTCCAGGAACAGGTGGACCGCCTCCGAGTCCTCGAGCGAGTGGGTCGCATCGGCGAGCCCCAGCGACGGAACCCGCAGCTGCACCTCGCCGGGGATGCCCAGCGACTCTCGCGAGGTGGCGACCATGCGGAGCTTCGGGCAGGCATCGAGCAACTGCTTGATGGCGCCTGCGGCAGCGTCGAGCAGGTGCTCGCAGTTGTCGATGATCACCAGCAGGTCCCGCGACCACAGGTAGCGGACCACCACGTCCTCGATCGAAGCGCCCTCCCCCGCCCGGAGGCCCCAGGTGTCGGCGATCGTGGTCATGATGAAGTGGGGGTTGGTGACCGGGGCCAGCTCCACCAGCCAGGCCCCGTCCGGTTGCTCCGACGCCGCCCGTCGGGCCGCCTCGACTGCCAGCCGGGTCTTGCCGGTGCCACCCACGCCGGTGAGCACCACCAGTCGGTGGTCGGCCACGAGCGAGGCCAGCTCCTCGAGTTGCTCGGCCCGCCCCACGAACGAGGTGAGATAGTCGGGGAGGTTGTGGCGGCGGACGTCGACCGTCCTGATTGGACGGTCGACCTTCGGGAGGGCGGGATGGCGGAGCTCGAACACGTGCTCGGGCTCGGCCAGATCCTTCAGGTGGTGGGTGCCGAGGTCGTGGAGGTCGACGCCGTCGAGCTCCGACCCGGCCGTGACCGACGACAGCAGGATCTGCCCGCCGTGACCCGCCGACATGATGCGGGCGGCCCGGTTCAGCACCGGGCCGAAGTAGTCGCCGTCCCGCTCCTCGGCGGCCCCGGTGTGAATGCCCATCCGGACCCCGATCGCCGGGCCGGGCCAGTCGGCGGCGAGCAGGCGGAGCTGGATGGCCGTGGCGGCCCCCACGGCGTCGAAGGCGGACCCGAACGCCACGGCGAACGCATCCCCGGCGGTCGAGAACACATGGCCACCCCGGCCCTCGACCTCGTCGCGCATGATCCGGTCGTGGAGCTGGAGACTGGCGGCCATCGCGTCGGCATCCGCCTCCCACAGCTTCGTCGAGCCCTCGACGTCGGTGAACAGGAACGAGACCAGACCGCTGGGGATCACCGTGACCATGGTCGGCGACCATACCCCCGGGGCCCCTCGGCGCCCGGAACCGTCCCGGCGCTCCGCTCAGCCAACCACGGCCGCGGCGCCGTTGGTCCGCTCGAAGAGCACCTCGCCCCCCGACGGGAGCTCGGCCCGGGCCCCCTTGCACTCCACGAGGACCGGACGTTTGCCGGTCACCTCCGAGGTCAGCCGCATCATCTGGCCCCACAGCTCGACATGGATCCAGCGGCGCCGGAAGTAGACCCGGAAGGCGATGCGTTCCATCTCCTCGTCGACGTTCGGCTTGAACCGGAGCACCCCATCGGCGCCGGCCTCCATGCCCGAGTAGCCGCGCACGATCATGTCGACGGTGCCGGCCATGGCCCCGAGGTGGATGCCCTCCTGGGTCGTGCCGCCCTGCACGTCGGACACGTCGGCTTCGAGGGCCTTCCGCAGCAACGGCATCGACTGCTCCCGGTTGGCCCGGGCGAACACCCAGGAGTGGACCAACTGCGAGAGCGTCGAGCCGTGGGAGGTCCGGTCGAGGTAGTAGTCGATGGTGCGGTCGAGGACCTCCTCGTCGAAGGGGACCCCCAGCCGGTCGAAGACGGTCTGGAGCTCCTCGAACGACAGGAGGTAGAAGAGCATGAGGACGTCGGCCTGCTTGGAGGCCTTGTAGCGATTGACCGTGTCGCCCTCGGACTCGAGGATCCGGTCGAGCCGCTGGATGTCGCCGTAGCGCTCCTCGTAGCCGAGCCAGTCGAACTCCTCCAGGGCCTCGTACCCCTGGAACTGGCTGATGACCCCATCGGCGTGGGTCGGCACGTACAGCTTGTGGCTGATCTCCCGCCAGCGGGCTCGCTCGCCGTGGTCGAAGCCGGTCCCGGTCTCGACGGTCTGCCGCTGGTGCGACGGCAGCTTGTCGACCACCCGGGGGATAGCGTCGAGCAGCCACGCCACCATCACGTTGGTGTAGGCGTTGTTGCGGAGTCCCTCGCCGTCCCAGTTCGGGTCGCCGTCGTGGAACTCGTCGGGGCCCATCACCCCGGTGATCTCGAAACGGTCTGCGAGGCGGTCGTAGGTGGTGATGGAGGACCAGAAGAGGCCGATCTCGACCAACAGCTCGGCGCCGAACTCCGTGAGGAACTCGAGGTCGTCGGTGTATTGCAGGTATTGGATGACGTTGTAGGCGATGGCGATGTTGACGTGTCGCTGGCGATGGCTGCGGTCGGGCAGCCAGTTCCCGGACTTGGGGTTGAGGTGCACGACCTGGGTCTCCTCGCGCCCATCGGAGCCCGACTGCCACGGGAACATGGCGCCCCGGTACCCGTGCTTCTCGGCGGCCCGGCGGGCGGCCGGCAGCCGCCGGTAGCGATACCGGATGAAGGCGGCGGCCACCTCGGGCGCCCGGCTCACGAGGAGGGGCATGACGAACATCTCGTCCCAGAAGATGTGCCCCCGGTAGGCCTCCCCGTGGAGCCCGCGGGCGGGGATCCCGGCATCGACGTCGAAGACGTTGGGGCACGCCACCGTCATGACGTGGAAGAGGTGCAGGTTGGTGACCTTGAGGATGCGGGAGGGGCCGTCGAGGTCGACCCGGAACCGCCGCCACAGCCCGATCCAGGCGTCGCGGTGCTCGACCTCGAGGTCGATGAAGTCAGGGGCCTCGCGGAGGAGCTCGCGGACGGTGAGTGCGGGCTCGGAGACGGCGGTGTCCCTCGACGTCACGATGGCGGCCACCTTCTCGACCCGAATGGAGGCACCCTTGGCGACGTCGAGGACCAGTTCCTCCCCCGCCGCCTCGTCCGTGTCGACCGCCCGTCGTTCGACCGACACGGGTTCGTCGTCCACCCAGACCCGGTGGCGGGCGCCGACGACGACCTCGATGCGGGACTGGTTGGTCCGCGCCCTTACCGCGAGGTGGCCCGACGGGTCACGACACACGTCGAGGACGTCGAGGTGGGAGTCGGCGAGGTCGCGGTATCGGGCCACGTTTCGGTTGCGGACGCCGGCATCGATCCGCGAGCGGATCGTGAGGCGGCCGGACCAATCCTCCGGACGGAGATTGGTCTCGAGGGCGGCGACCTCGCTGCGGGCCATCGAGACGAGGCGCCGCTGGGTCAGGGTCGTGTGGCGGCCCTCGGCGTCGACGAAGCCGACCTCGCGGACGAGGACCCCCCGGTCGACCTCCAGCGCCTGCCGGAAGGAGGTGATCTCCACCTCGTCGATCGAGAACCACGGCCCGTCCTCGATGCGGAACGTGAGCGGGAGCCAGTTGGGCAGGTTGACGAGGCTCTCGTTCTCGATCTCCCGACCCGCCTTGTGGTCGGTCAACCGGTTGTAGATGCCCGCCACGTAGGTGCCGGGATAGTGCACCTCCTCGTCGGCGTCGCACTCGGGGGCGGCGCCCCGGGTGGCGAATCGACCGTTGCCGATCGTGCAGAGCGCCTCCCGTAGTGGCTCCTCGGCGGGGTCGTAGCTCGTGTACTCGAGGAGCAACTCGTCGGCTTCGTGGGGCTGCATGGAACGATCCGGGGTCGACGGCGACCCGACACCTATACCAGCCGACGGGTCCCAAGTGGTCGGAATCCCGATAGCCTCGGGGGCACGACTGGGGACAGATGCACACCGAGACCTTCATCGAGTTGGACGACGGGACCAGCCTCGGGGCGTTCATCGGGGGGAGCGGCGAGGCGGGCACGGTGGTGCTCGTTGCGCCCTACGAGGGCACCCGCCACAACCCCCGCAACCAACTCGTCGCCGACATCCTGCAACAGCGTGGTTTCCGAACCGTGCTCGCCGACCTCCTGACCGAGGCCGAGGAGGGCGAGGAGCTCTCCACGCGCGAACGGCACTTCGACGATGCCTTCCTCACCGCGCGGCTCACCGCCATCACCAACCGACTGGTGGACGAGCACGGGCTCGAGACGGTGGGCTACTTCGGGGCCAACTCCGGGGCCTGCATCGCCCTCGAGGCCGCCGCTGCCCATCCCGGCGCAGTGGGTTCGGTGGTCGTGCGCGGCTGCGGCCATCTCGACCACGTCGGCGATGCCCTCCGCAGCGTGGCCGCACCGACCCTGTTCGTCGCCGGGGAGAAGGACGGTGCGGTCGTGGAGGAGAGCCGCCGGGCGGTCGACGTCGTCGCCGGTGAGGCCGATCTGGAAGTGGTCCCCGGCGCCTCGCACCGGTTCGAGGAGGGCGGGGCGCTCGACACGGTCGGCGCCGTGGCCGCCGACTGGTTCGGCCGACACCTGGCCGGTTGACGTCGCCTACCCGCCGACACCTGATACATTGATCGACAGCCCCACCGGGTGGAGGCCAGCGAGCCATCGCTTCCCCGGTGAACACGGGCTTCGTCTCAGCACGGTTGGACCCGCCTCGTCGGCCGAACTCTCGATCCCTGACACCGGTCGAGCGAGAGATCGCCACAGCCAACCACTTCCCAGGAGCTATCCAATGACCACCCCCGACTTCTCGCGTCTCGGCGTGCCCGCGCCCCTCGTCGCCGTACTCGCCCGTGAGGGCATCACCGAACCGTTCCCGATCCAGACCGCCACGATCCCCGACGCCCTCGCCGGCCGGGACGTCTCCGGCCGGGCGCCGACCGGCTCGGGCAAGACCCTCGCCTTCGGGCTCGCCCTCATGGCGACCGTCGACCAGGCCGCCCCTCGTCGACCCGCGGCGCTCGTGCTGGCCCCGACCCGTGAACTGGCCGAGCAGATCAAGGGCGAGTTGGTGCCGCTCGGCAAGGCCATGCGCCGCTACGTGCTGGCCGTCTACGGCGGCGTCGGCTACGGCCACCAGGAGAGCTCCCTTCGTCGGGGCACCGACGTGCTCGTCGCCACGCCCGGACGCCTCGAGGACCTGATCGAGCGGGGCTCGGTCGACCTCGGGTCCGTGACCACCGTCGTCCTCGACGAGGCCGACCGGATGGCCGACATGGGGTTCCTCCCCGCCGTCCGCCGGATCCTCGACCAGACGGCACCCGACCGCCAGACCCTCCTCTTCTCGGCCACCCTCGACGGGGACGTCGCTGCCCTCGTCCGCGACTACCAGCGCGACCCGGTCCGCCACGAGGCCGGCTCGGTCGACTCGGCGGACGGCGCCAGTGCCGCCCGCCACCACTTCTGGCTCGTCGAGCACCCCGAGCGGGTCGGCCACACGGCCGAGGTCGTGAACGCCGCCGGCCAGACCATCGTCTTCACGCGAACGCGTCACGGCGCCGACCGCCTCGCCAAGCAACTCGGCCGAGAGGGCGTGGCGGCCGTCGCCCTGCACGGGGGCCGCTCCCAGTCCCAGCGCAACCGGGCGATCAAGGCCTTCGCCTCGGGCGGGGCCCCGGCCCTGGTGGCGACCGACGTGGCCGCTCGCGGCATCCACGTGGACGACGTCGCCGCGGTCGTGCACTACGACCCGCCGGCCGACCACAAGGACTACCTCCACCGGTCGGGTCGCACCGCCCGCGCCGGGGCCGGCGGCTCGGTGGTGACCCTCGTCACCCGCGACCAGCAGAACGCCGTCCGAGGCCTCCAGCGCAACCTCGGGATGTCGGCTCCCTTCGGGCGGCCCGAGCCCGGCAGCCTCGCCGAGGGCGGCCAGCGCATGGGCGACGAGAAGCCCGCCGAGAAGGCACCGACGGACACCGACAGCCAAGGCGTCTACGTGGCCAACCTCCCGTGGTCGACGACCTCGGACCAGCTCGCCGACCTCTTCGCTCCCCACGGCGAGGTCCTCGGAGCGACCATCGTCACCGACCGCCGGACCGGCCGGTCTCGCGGCTTCGGCTTCGTCGACATGGCCCCCGCCGACGCCACCACGGCGATCACCGCCCTCCGGGGCAGCCAGATCGGCGGCCGTCCCCTGACGGTTCGCGCCGCCCGCCCGCGGCGCTGAGCCACCACCTCACCCACCTCACCCATCTCGGTCCCGCGACGGGACAGAAGGAGCGTGCCGTCATGGCACCGATCATCAACCATTCCGCACTTCGTCGTGGCCGCGTCTACGCCGCCACGACCCGCCACCACACCACCACCGGGGAGTTCCTCGGCCTCGAAGCGCCCTACGGCGATTTCTCGATCCTCCTGCGCCACGACGGCGTGACGACGTCGATCGAACTGGCCGACCTCACCGACCTGCGCCCCGCCGCCTGACGCTCTCCTGGGAATCCCCCCGGAGGGGATGGGCACATTGGATGGAGATCCCCCGGAGGGGGGATGGGCCCCGCCGAGGAGCGTCAGCGACGAGGTGGGAGGGGGCGGTTCCAGAGAGCGGCGGAGGGCCCCAGGCCTGAGGCTCTTCGGACGCGATTCGGGTACCCCCTACCCCCGGAGGTCGCCGCCCGTTCGCATCCTCCGGACGCCCCTCAGGCGGCGTGGATCGTCGAGGCGAGGTCGACCAGGCGGGTCGCGTAGCCCATCTCGTTGTCGTACCAGGCGAGCACCTTGACGGTGCGGCCGCCCAACACGCCCAGTGTGGCGACATCCACGAGGGCCGACTCGGGACGCCCGACGATGTCGATCGAGACGAGTTCGTCGTCGGACACGCCGAGCACGCCGGCGAGGTCACCGGCGGCGGCCTCCCGGAAGCACTCGACGAGGTCGTCGACGGTCACCTCGGCCTCGAGCGTCGCCACCAGGTCCACGAGGGAGCCATCGGGGACCGGGACCCGGACCGCCAGGCCGTCGAGTCGGCCTTCGAGCGACGGCAGGACCCGTTCGGTCGCCACGGCTGCCCCCGTCGTCGTGGGCACCATCGACAGCGCCGCCGCTCGCCCGCGACGTCGTTTGCGCGACGGGCCGTCGACGAGGCCCTGGCTCGACGTGTAGGCGTGGATGGTGGTGAAGGTGCCCCGTTCGATGCCGAAGCGTCGGTGCAGTGCCAGAAGCACCGGCGCCACGCAGTTCGTGGTGCAGGACGCCATGGAGATCACGGTGTGCCGTTCGGCGTCGAACTCGGCGTCGTTGACGCCGGGGACGATCGTGACGTCGGCATCGTCGGACGGCGCCGAGATGAGCACCCTCGAGGCGCCGGCGTCGAGATGCCCGGCGGCGTCGGCCCGCGACCGGAAGGCGCCCGTGCTCTCGATGACGACGTCGACGCCGAGGTCCCCCCACGGGATCGAGGCGGGGTCGCGCTCGGCGTGGAGCTGGATCGTGCGATCGCCGAGCACGAGGTCGCCATCGGCGGCCGAGACGGCGGTCGGGAACCGACCGTGCACCGAGTCGTGGGCGACGAGGTAGGCCATGTCGTCGGCGTCGACGAGGTCGTTCGCGCCCACGACCTCGACGTCGGGGCGTTCCCAGGCCGCCCGAAGGGCACACCGTCCGATGCGTCCGAGTCCATTGATGCCGATACGTGTGGGTTCCACGAGAGCCTCCGATTGGGGGTGTCGCCGCGACCTTCCCCGAGCGACCCGACCCCAAACCCCTCAGCCCGGGATGCGGCCCAACAGCTCCTCGACGTCCTCGGCGCGGCACAACTGGGTGCCGGGGGTTCGGAGAGCGGCGGAACCGGCGGCCACCCCGAGCCGAAGGGCCTGGCCGATGTCCCCGTCCTGCAGTCCGGCGACCAGCCCGGCCACCATGGAGTCGCCGGCGCCGACGCGGCTGACGGCCTCGACGTCGGGGGCGGGGACACGCTCCACCCCGTGGGAGGTGGCGGCGATGGCCCCGTCGGCGCCGAGTGAGACGACGAGCACCTCGAGGCCCCGCTCCTCGCGAATGGCGGCCGCCGCGTCCTCGACGTCGAGTTCGTCCGCCGACCGGCCGGTGAACTCGGCCAGTTCCCGACGATTGGGCTTGGCGAGGAACACGTCGGCTCCGAGCACCGTGTGGAGGGGCGGCCCGTGGGTGTCGACGACGACTCTCGCCCCGAGCCCCCGACCGACGGCAGCGAAGCGCCTGTGCAGGTCGTCGGGCGCCTCGGGCGGCAGCCCCCCGCTGAGCACGAGCCAGTCCGGAGCCAGCTCCCGGATCGCCCCCTCGAGGACTTCGACCTCCGCCTCGGTCGGGGGGGCGCCGTGGCCGGACAGCCGGAGGTGGTCGCCGGCATCGTCGATCACCGTCACCGACAGCGTGGTCTGGCCCTCGACCGGGATGGGCCGGTGGTCGAGCCCCTCGGCGTCGAGTCGGCGCTCGACGTCGTCGCCGAACCCCGGACCTCGCGCCCAGATCGCCGTCGCGGGCTCGCCGAGCACGGCCAGGGCGCGGGCCACGTTGATGCCCCCGCCCCCGGGGTCGATGAGGGCGTCGTCGTAGCGAAGCTTCCGGTTGGGCGTCATGGCCCCGACGCGCAGGGTCACGTCGAGTGAGGGCTTGACGGTGACGGTGACGATGCCGCTCATGGGACCTCCCGGGGGACCGACCGTCCCTACCCGCTCGAAAGCGGTCCAACACCCGGCCGATCGGAGGCTGTCGACACCTACCCTCGTCCCATGTCGCTACGGGTCGTCGTCGTCGGGGCCGGGTTCGGGGGGATCGGCGCCGCCAAGGAGCTCGGCGACGCCGGCCACGAGGTCACCGTCTACGAGGCCTCCGACCACATCGGCGGGACCTGGTATCACAACCAGTACCCCGGGTGCTGCTGCGACGTCCCCTCGGTGCTCTATTCGTTCAGCTTCGCCCAGAATCCCGACTGGTCGCGGCTGTATCCCGCCCAGCCGGAGCTGCGGGCCTATCTCGAAGCGGTGGTCGACCGCTTCGGGCTCCGGGACCGGATCCGGACGGGGACCCGTGTCACGGCGACCCACTTCGACGAGACCACGGCCACGTGGCAGATCACCCTGGACACCGGCGAGGAGGTCACCGCCGACGCGGTCGTCGCCGCCGTCGGCCCGCTGAGCCGCCCGAAGCTCCCCGCGCTGGCCGGCCTCGACGACTTCGAGGGGACCTGGTTCCACACCGCCGCCTGGGACCACGACCACGACCTCACGGGCGAACGGGTCGCCCTCGTCGGGACGGGTGCCTCCGCCGTCCAGGTGGCGCCGGAGATCGCCGACGACGCCGGCCACCTCCTGGTCTTCCAGCGCACCCCACCGTGGATCGTGCCCCGACCCGACATGGCGATCGGCGCCGCCGAGCGGGCCCGACGTCGCTGGATCCCCGGCTGGCTCCGAACCGAGCGCTGGAGCCTGTACTGGTCGATCGAGACCCTGTCGGCCGGGTTCACCGGCGTGGTCCCACGGATGCGGGATGCGTGGCGGGCGCTCGGTACCGCCCACATAGAGGCGCAGGTCTCCGACCCGGACGTCCGGGCATTGGTGACCCCCGACTACGAGCCGGGCTGCAAGCGGGTCATCTTCTCGAGCGACTGGTATCCCACCCTGGGCCGCGACGACGTGACGCTGGTGCCCGAGGCCGTCGACCGGATCACGCCGACCGGTCTCATCACCGCCTCGGGCGAGCACCACGACGTGGACACGATCATCTACGCCACCGGGTTCGACGTCTCGACGACGCTGGCCCCGATGACCGTCATCGGCCTCGACGGTGTCGACCTGGACGAGGTGTGGGCCGGTGGGGCCACCAACCACCTCGGGACCACCGTCCCCGGCTTCCCCAACTTCTTCGTCCTGGCCGGCCCCAACACCGGGCTGGGGCACAGCTCGATCGTGTTCATGATCGAGGCCCAACTCCACTACGTCCGGGGTGCGCTGGCGGCCGCGGAGGCGAAGGGGTGCGCCCTCGAGGTCGACGCGCTGGCAGCCCGCCGCTCGTACGAGCGCCTCCAGGACCGGATGGCCGACACGGTGTGGGCAACGGGCGGGTGCTCGAGTTGGTACCAGAACCGCGATGGCGGGGGCATCGACGCCATGTGGCCGGGATCGACGGTCGAGTTCTGGGCCCGCACGAGGCGCTTCGACCCGGGCCGGTACCGCCACGTCAAGCCGCGGGGGTAGGGAGATCCCCCCGGCTGGGGGACTCCGCAACACGAAAGGAGATCCCCCCGGAGGGTGGGGCCTGCTTCGCAGGCTTGGCAGTTCCCTCCGGGAACTGCGACCCACCCGCCTCGGGCGGGTGGGCGGCCCCGCCGAGGAGCGCCAGCGACGAGGTGGGAGGGGGGCGGCACCAGAGAGCGGCGAAAGACCGCTGCGATCCGGCTCCTCGGACACGACTGGGCCCCCAACGGACCGAAGGTCAGCGCACGTCCCCCACGGAGAGGGATTTCCATGGCAGGGCCAGCCCGTCTGGCGCAGGTGTCCGGCCTGTTGCGCCACGACACGGCAGCGAGGGGGCGCGTCGGCCGAGGAACGAGTGGGATGGGACCCGGTTGGCCGATCGATCCACCAACCATCACGGCCGGTTTCCCTGCGCGACACCTGCCCCGGCCACAATTCGCGAACACCGCACTTCCCCAGCGGACGAGAGGGGCCGGTTGCCCGGCCCCTCGAACGCGTCAGACGGGCCGCGGGTCCACCTCCTGCGTCGACGGCCCGGCGTCCCACCAACGCAGGACCCGCAACGCCCGGAGGGTGTTCCAACGGCCCGGGACCCGGCCCGGCTCCAGCACGAACCATTCCTTCCCCGAGTACCGGGGGCCCTTCGGCCAGCGACCATCGGGGCGTTGCTGGGTCCGCACCACCTCGACCGCCTCGGCAGCTCTCGGGTCCCACATCCGGACGTCGCGGAGGTGGTCGAGGCCCCGCAGCACGTCGTAGTGCCAGCGGGGCGGGAAGTGCGGCTTCAGCCACTCGTCGTCGATGACCTCGCCGGTGCGGTGCGACCGGAACAGACGGTGGGCCGCCAGGAACTCATGGGCGCCCGCCAGAGCATCGTCGGCGTGGGTCGTCGCCCGGAACCGGGACCACGCCACCAGCCCCTCGAGCACCGAGATCGTCGTGTGGAACGACGAGTGGGTCGCCCCCTCGTGATCACGGCAGTTCCAGGCCCCGTCCACCATGACCACCCCAAGCAGCAGTCCGGCGATCGAATCGACCCGAGGATCGTCGATGCCGAACCACGAGCACACCGACAACACCATCCCGTTCACACAGCGCTCGGCGTAGGTGTGCGTCCGCCAGTACGACACGCCGCCGTCGACCCAGGCGGCGTCGTCCAGCAGCCGGGCGCACCCGGCGAGCGCCGCTTCGTGGCCGGGTGCCAGGCCGAACCGCTGCAGGAGCAGCAGCGTGTAGGTCGTCGACGTCCACTTGGGGCTGTAGAGCGCCCCCGCCCACGTGCCCTCGGGATCCTGGGCCTCGAGTAGTCGACGACCCCACCCCTCGGCCGCCACCCGCTCTCGGGTCGCCGACCACGCCGCCTCGGACTGGTCCAGCAGGTCCCGCTCGGCCTGCCAGCGCACCGACGGGTCGCCGTCGAGCAGCCAGTCGACGACATCACCCGTCATCGGACTCCACCCCGATCTCGGTCGCCTTCAGGGAGACCCAGACCTCGGCGCCATCCTCGAGGCCGAGCGCCTCGGCGGACGCCGCCGTCACCTCGGCCGTGATCGGGAGTGGCGGGCCGAGGCGGAGTCGCACGACGTCGCCGAGCAACTCGAGGTGGTCGATGGCCGTCGCCCAGGCATTGCGGGCGCTCCCCGACGGCCGCTCCCGGTGGACGGCGATGGCGGCCGGACGGATGGTGACGAGTACGTCACCCACCGTCTCCTGGTCGGCCACCTCCAGCGTGTGGCCTCCGACGTCCACCCGGCCAGCGGCCGCTCGGCCCGCCAGCAGATTCGCCCCGGCCAGGTCGGCGGCGTAGCGGGTTCGCGGCCGGAGGCGGATGTCGTCGGGGGTCCCCGACTGGGTCACGGTCCCGTCCTCGAGAACGAGCACGCGGTCGGCGAGCAGGAAGGCTTCGGTTGGGTCGTGGGTGATCAGCACCCGGGGGCCGGCGAACCCGGCGAGGTGCCGGGCGAGGTCCCGCCGCAGGTAGGCCCGGGTCCCCACGTCGAGGGCAGCGAGCGGTTCGTCGAGCAGCAGCAGGTCGGGTTCGGCGGCCAGCGCCCGGGCGAGCGCAACCCGCTGGGCCTGCCCGCCGGAGAGGCCATTCGGGCGGCGGTCACCGAGGTCGCCGAGGCCCACTCGATCCAGCCAGTGTCGAGCCCGGCGGTGGGCCTCGTCCCGACCCACGCCGGTCGACCGGGGCCCGAAGGCGACGTTCTCCAGCACGCTGAGATGGTCGAAGAGGAGGTAGTCCTGGAAGACCACGCCGATCCGCCGGTCCTCGGGCGCGACGAAAGTGCCGGCACCGGGGTCGTCGAGCACCCGCCCGGCCAGTGTGATCGACCCCCCTTCGAGCGGGAGGAGCCCGGCGAGCGCCGCCACCACGGTCGACTTGCCCGCGCCGTTGGGCCCGAGGAGGGCCACGGTGGTGCCCGCCGGCACCTCGAGATCGGCCACCACCGCGAACGCCGGCGAGCGCCGCACCCGGACCTCGGCGACCAGGCCGGTCATCGGCTCCCCCACCAGCGGTCCCGCAGCGCCACCAGCACCACCAACGCCACCGCCACCATCACGAGGCTGATGGCCACCGCCGCGTCCCGGTCCGATTCGAGCGTCACGAACACCGCCAGCGGCAGGGTCTGGGTCCGACCGGGCAGGTTGCCGGCGAAGGTGACCGTCGCCCCGAACTCACCGAAGGCCCGCGCCCAGGTGAGGACCAGCCCGGCCACCAATGACGGCCAGACCATTGGCAGGGTGACCCGTCGCAGCACCGTCCAGCGACTGGCGCCCAAAGTCGTCGCCGCCGCCTCGTAGCGGGCGTCGAGGTTGCGAAGGGCGCCCTCGACCGTGATCACCAGGAAGGGCATCGAGACGAAGGTGCCGGCGACCACCACGCCGGCGAGCGAGAACGGCAACACGAGGCCGGTCGCCTCGTAGATCGGCTCCCCGAGCAGCCCTCGTCGGCCGAGGGCGAAGAGCAGGGCGGCGCCGCCCACGACCGGGGGCAGGACGAGCGGCAGGGTGACGAGGCCGCGGACCACGGCTCGACCCGGGAACTCGACCCGGGCGAGCACCCAGGCGAGCGGCACGCCGAGCACGAAGGCGATGGCGGTGGAAGCCACCGAGGCGATGAGGGAGAGACGGAGGGCGTCGACGACGACGTCGGATGTCAGCAGGCTGCCGAGATCGCCCCAAGGGACTCGGGCCGCGAGACCCACGAGCGGCACGACGAAGAACAGCGCCCCCAGCGCGCCGAGGACGGCCAGGCCGAAGGGCGGTCGGGGGCTGGTGCGCCGCCGGGCGGGCTCGTCGCTCATGGTGACCCGAAACCGTACCGGTCGAGGATGGCGCGACCGTCGTCGCCGAGTACGAACTCGACGAACGCGGCGGCGCCGTCGGGGTTCGGTGCTCCGGCGAGGGCGGCAATCGGGTAGGACGCCACCACGTCGATGCCGTCGGGGAGCGGCAGGCCGTCGACGCCTTCGGCGGCAACGACGTCGGTCTCGTAGGTGATGCCGACGTCGAGTTCGCCCTCCGCCAGCTTGGCGACGAGCGCCCGCACGTTGGGCTCCTCGGTGTCGACCGCCGCCACGACGCCGGCCTGGCGCAGCGCCTCCCGGGCGAGGTCACCGCACGGCACCCCCTCGGCGCAGAGCCCCACGAGAAGGGCCTCGTCGGCAAGGTCGTCGATGCCGGTGATCCCGGCGGGATTGCCGGCGGGGACCGCGACGACGAGTCGGTTGCGGGCGAACACCACCGGCGCCCCGTCGACCTCACCGGCCGCCACGACGGCATCCATCACCGCCGGGTCGGCGACGGCCAGCACGTCGGCCGGCGCCCCGGCGAGGACCTGCTCGCGCAGCGTGGGACTGCCGGCGAGGTTGAGGACCACGTCGACCCCGGGGTTGGCCGCCTCGAAGGCGACCTCCATCTCGGCGAAGGCGTCGGTGAGCGACGACGCCGCCGAGACGAGCACCTCGGCCTCGCCGTCGGCCGCACAGGCCGAGGCCGCGAGGGAGAGGACGGCCAGCAGTGCGACCGCTGCCGTGCGGAGGAACCCGCCGGGTGGGAACCACGGGGTGCGAGCCCTCGGAGACGATGCCGGGCCCCCCTCCCACCTCGTCGCTGACGCTCCTCGGCGGGGCCGCCCACCCGCCCGAGGCGGGTGGGTCGCAGTTCCCGGAGGGAACTGCCAAGCCTGCGAAGCAGGCCCCACCCTCCGGGGGGATCTCCCAGGACTGTTCCGCGGTTCCGTGGTTCCGCGGTTCGAGTCCTGTGGCTGGAAGCACATCCGCCCCGGCGACCTCAAGCCTCGCCCGACTCCGCCCAGAACGCCTCGATGGCCGACGTCGTCGCCTCGAGGCCCTCGAAGTGGGGCAGGCCGAGCGTGTCGGGGATCCGGGCGACCCGCCGTCGGTCGTCGCCGGCCACGAAGTCGGGCACCCGCTCGAACGTCGTATAGCGGTCTCGGTCGTACACGACCAGCACCGGCACGTCGAGGGGGCCATACAGGGTGGTGGCGGCATCGGCGGTGAACAGGGTCCCGCCGAGGAAGGCCGCCGGGGCGAACCGGGCGCCTGGTTGGCGGGCGGTGGCGCAGGCGTACTCGATCAGCCCGTCGTCGGGTTCCCCGACGAACGACCGCGACAGGAACCAGCGGGTCGAAGGCCGGGTCGTGAGCAGGTCGAAGAGGGCCTGGCCGACGAGCGGCGTCCGGATCACCGTGCCCACGAACGCCGGGGGGCCACCAGCTTGGCGAAGGTCGAAGCCGGTCGGGGAGATGAGCGTCAGGTCGGCCACGAGGTCGGGCCGGTCGAGGGCCGCCCGGGCGGCGAACTCACAGCCCAACGAGAGCGCCACGACGTGGGCGGCACCCGTCGTCTCGAGCACTGCTCCAAGCGCCTCGGCCATCGACTCCGGTGTGTAGGCGTGGTCGCCTCGCTCGCTCGCCCCGAACCCGGGCAGGTCGGGGGCGACCACCCGGCGGCTCTGGCGCCAGCGATCGAAGAGCGGGCGCACCTCGAAGGCGGACGCGGCGGCGTTGACCGCATGGACGAGCACGACCGGCGTCTCGTCGCCCGACCCGGCCCGATGCACGACGACATCGCCGATCGGGGTGGTCACGACGTCGGTGACGTCGGCGTCGACGGGCGGCGGCAGGGGACGGTCGTGGTCGACGAGGAGGCGGCTCCACGCCACGGCGGCTGCCGAGGCGACGAAGAGGCTGCGGATGGCGGTGCGAATGACCATGGGGTCCCTTCCTAGTCGGCCGGCGAGCCGGGTCCCGGTCCTCGCGTCCCCACGAGGCGCTCGACGAGGTCGATCGCCTCCTCGACGGCGGCCGCCGTTCGCGGCGACAGCTCGAAGCCCATGCCGAGGTTCGATGCCGGGATCGACACGACGATCGCCCGTCGGGGCGGCTCGCCCACGGTCGGCACCAGCGCCAGCAACGAGGCGGGGTTCCCGTGGTGGGTCATGACCCCGCCCCCCTCCCCCGGCTCGACGGCTCGGTGGGTGAGTACCTCGGCCTCGATGTCGGCATCCACGAAGACGACGAGGTCCCGGCCGGCTGCCTCGAGGGCCAGTTCCGGGGTGAGCTGGGACTGCGATCGGACGGTGACGCCCGGGAGGTCCCTCGCCTCGACGGCGTCGGCGACCCGTCGCCCGGCGCCGTCGTCGGCGCGCAGGTCGTTGCCGTAGCCGACGACGAGGACGTCAGTCACGCTGCACGCGGCAGACCGTCTCCCCGGCGGCGTCGACGAGATCGATGACCAGCGGCATCTCGCCGATGGCGTGGGTGGAGCAGCTGAGGCACGGGTCGAACGCCCGGATCCCGGCCTCGATCCGGTTGAGGACGCCCTCGGGGATCTGCGGCCCGTCGATCCACTCCTTGGCGATCTGGAGGACCGTGGCGTTCATGGCCAGGTTGTTCTGGCCCGTGGCGATGATCAGGTTCACCTTCGTCAGGAGTCCGTCGTCGTCGACGTGGTACTCGTGGAACAGCGTGCCCCGGGGTGCTTCGGACACCCCCACCGCCACGTTGCGATTGGCATCGGCCTCGGCCCGCACCTTCGTGTCGAGGAGGTCGGGATGGGCGAGGTGGTCGGCCATTCGCTCGGTGGCGGCGAGGATCTCGACCAACCGGGCGTAGTGGTAGAAGAACGACGAGTTGGCCACGCCACCCACGCGCTCCCGGTAGGCGGCCAACGCCTCGTCGGCCACGGGGGTCCCCATCGTCTCGCACAGGTTGAGGCGCGCCAGCGGCCCCACCCGGTACATGCCCGCCTCCGGCCGGTCGTCGTCGCCCACCCGCGGCTTGAAGTAGGGCGACTTCAGATAGGAGTCCCGATTGGCCGCCTCCCCGACCAGTCGCCGGTAGCCCGGCAGCTTCGCCCGATCGGCGACCACCGACCCATCGGCGTCGACGACCTTGAGGTGGCCGTCGTAGTGCTCCCAGGTACCGTCCTCGTTGGCCAGTCCCAGGTGGAGGCTGGGGAACGACCCGAAGGCGTCGACCTCCCGCTCGAACCGGTCGAGGATCGAGATGAACAACTCGAGGGCGTCCTCGGCGGTGGATCGGGCCTCCCCGAGCCGCTCCGTGAGGTCGTCCCGGGTCGCCTCCGACATGGGCGAGGCGACGCCGCCCGGCACGATCCCCGGCGCATGGACCTTGCGACCGGCGATCGCCTCGATGACGGACTGGCCGAACGAGCGCAGTCGGATGCCGCGCCGGGCCAGTTCCGGCTCCGCCGCCATGAGGCCGAACACGTTGCGGATCGCCGGGTCGGCATCCATCCCCAGCAGCAGATCGGGGGCGCTCAGGTGGAAGAAACTGAGGGCGTGCGACTGGATGATCTGGCCGAGGTTGGCGATCCGTCGAAGGCGCTCGGCCGCCGGGGGGATGGTGACGCCCATGATGGCGTCGCCGGCCTTGGCCGACGCCAGCAGGTGGCTGACCGGGCAGATGCCGCAGGTGCGAGCCGTGAGGCTCGGCATCTCCCACACCGGCCTGCCCACGCAGAACTCCTCGAAGCCGCGGAACTCGGTCACGTGGAAGCGGGCGTCGGACACCGACCCGCCCTCGTCGAGCGCGATGGTGATCTTGGCGTGCCCCTCGATCCGGGTGACGGGGTCGATGACGGTGAGGTCGTGCACGATGCGCTCCTAGCCCCGACGGATGTCTTCTCGGACGTCGTGGCTCCGCCGCCCGGCCAGCAACGTCTCGACCGCCCGGCGGATCTCGTCCGAAGACGGCGGGCAGCCCGGCATGAAGTAGTCGACCTCGATGACTCGATGGAGGGCCTTCACCTGGGGCAGCAACGGCGGGACGATGCCCTCCGCGTCCGGCACGACGCCGTCGCGATCGGGCGCATCGACATACACCCGCTCGAGGATGGCCCGGGGATCACCGAGTGGGTTCCGGAGCGCCGTGACGTTGCCCGACACCGCGCAGTCGCCGAACGAGGCCACCAGTCGCGAGTTGGCGCGCACCAGCTTGGCCAGTTCCAGGTTCTCCTCGTTGGCGACGGCCCCCTCGACCAGCGTGATGTCGACGTCGGCGGGAAACGCCTTCACGTCGGCGATCGGGGTGAACACGACGTCGACGAGCTCGGCGAGCTCGAAGAGCCACTCGTCCATGTCGAGGAACGACATGTGACAGCCCGAGCAGCCGGCCAGCCACACGGTGGCGAAACGGGGCTTGCTCATCGGAACTCCTCGGGGTCGATCCACTCACCGCGCTGGCGGGCGGCGGCGAGGCGGCTGATGACGTCGGCGGAGTGCTCCATCTCCCCGACGGCCTTCCCCTGGTAGAAGAGCGCCCCGGTCGGGCAGACGGCGACGCACTTGCCGCACCAGGTGCACGAGGTGGACTCGCCCCAGGGCTTGTCCAACTCGGCGACGATCTCGGCGCGGTTGCCCCGCTCGGCGACGTCCCAGACGTGGGCGCCCTCGATCTCGTCGCAGACCCGGACGCAGCGGGTGCAGAGGATGCAGCGGTTGTGGTCGAGGGCGTACTTGGGGTGGGTGGCGTCGATGGCCCGGTTGGGTGCCTGTTGGTCGTAGCGGACGTGGTCCATGCCGGCCATGACCGCCATGTCCTGGAGCTCGCAGTGACCGTTGGCCACGCACACGGCGCAGACGTGGTTGCCCTCGGCGAAGAGCAGTTCGAGGATCGACTTCCGATAGGCCCGCAGCCGGGCGGTGTCGATGTGCACCTCCATGTCCGGCTTGACCGGCTCGGCGCAGGCCGGGCGGAGGCGGTGGTCCTCGGCCACCTCCACGACACACACGCGACAGCCGCCCCAGATCGAGAGGCCCTCGAGGAAGCAGAGCGCCGGGATGTCGATGTCGTGGCGACGAGCGACCTGCAGGACGGTCTCGTCCTCGTAGGCCTCGACCTCCTGCCCGTCGAGGGTGATGGTCACGGTCGGGCGACGGTCACGCACCGACGAGCTCCTCGTACTCGGACTTGAAGTAGTGCATGGTGCTCAACACCGGGTTGGGGGCGGCTTGGCCGAGGCCGCACAGCGAGGTGTCCCGCACCACCTGGCACAGGTCCTGCAGCTGCTTGAGGTCGGCCGGGGTGCCCTGGCCGTCGACCATGCGTTCGAGCAAGCCGTGCATCTGCACCGTGCCGGCCCGACACGGGGTGCACTTCCCGCAGCTCTCGTCCATCGAGAACTCGGTGAAGAACTTGGCGATCTCGGGCATCGACACGTCCTCGTCCATGACGATGAGGCCACCCGAACCCATGATCGAGCCGAGGTTGCGAAGACTCTCGTAGTCGACGGGCGTGTCGAGGAACTCGGCCGGGATGCAGCCGCCCGAGGGCCCGCCGGTCTGGGCGGCCTTGAACGTCTTGCCGTCGACGATCCCGCCCCCGATGTCCTCGACGATGCGCCGAAGGCTGGTCCCCATCGGCACCTCGATGAGGCCCGTGTTGACGAGGTCGCCCGCGAGGGCGAAGACCTTCGTACCGGTGCTCTCGGGGGTGCCGATCGAGGCGAACCAGTCGGCGCCGTTCACGACGATCGACGAGATGTTGGCCAGGGTCTCGACGTTGTTGATCATCGTTGGGTAGCCCCAGAGCCCGTGCTCGGTCGGGTAGGGCGGCCGCAGGTGGGGCGTGCCCCGCTTGCCCTCGATCGACGCCATGAGCGCCGTCTCCTCGCCGCACACGAAGGCCCCGGCCCCGATGCGCACCTCGACGTGGACGTTGAAGTCGGTGCCGAGGATGCGGCGGCCGATGAGGCGGTTGCGGCGAGCCACCCGGATCGCCCGCTCGAGGCGCCCGATGGCCCGGGGGTACTCGGCCCGGACGTAGATGTAGGCATGGTCGGCGCCGGTCGCGTAGGCAGCGAGGACAAGGCCCTCGAGCAGGCGGTGGGGATCGTCCTCCATGACCGTCCGGTCCATGTAGGCACCGGGGTCGCCCTCGTCGCCGTTGGCGATCACGTACTTGCGGTCGCTCGGCGCCGAGGCGAGCAGCGCCCACTTCTTGCCCGTCGGGTAGCCGGCGCCGCCCCGGCCCCGGATGCCCGACCGCTGCACCTCCTCGAGCACCTGCTGGGGGGTCATCGAGGTGAGCGCCTTCTGGAGGCCTCGGTACCCCCCATGGGCGACGTAGCCCTCGATGCGGTCGGGGTCGATGATCCCGGCATTGGCGAGCACGATCTTCTCCTGGGCGGCGAAGAAGGGGGCGCGCTCGTCGATGACGTGGGTGTCGATGGGCTGGCGGTCGCGGCAGTGCGAGCGGATGATGTCGGTGGCGACGGTCGTGTCGACGTCGGCGTACATCGTCTCCTCGGCCCCGCGCCGCAGCACCCGCACGAGCGGCCCCCGGGAACAGAGTCCTTGGCAGCCGGTGGGGACGAGTTGGATGTCGAGGCCGAGGTCGTCCTCATCGATCGCCTCCTCCATCGCCCGGAACGACTTCCCCGCCCCGGCCGACAGGCACGCCGTCGACGTGCACGCCTTCACCCGCCACGGATAGCGGGTGCGGGCCTCGAGCTCCCGTTCGGTGGTCTCGTGGAGGTCGATGACCTCGGCCATCAGGCCTCCTCGTAGGCGGCGAGCGTCACCCCGAGGAGGGCGAGCGTGGCGGGCGGGTCGAGATGGCCGTGGAAGTCGCCGTCGATGACGACGATCGGCGCCATCCCGCAGGAACCGATGCAGCGGGCGGTGGTGAGCGAGAGTCGACCATCCTCCGAGGTGCCGCCATCGGGCACCCCGTAGGCGTCGCTGATCGCCTCGACGATGTCGTCGGCGCCCTTCACGAAACAGGCGGTGCCGGTGCACACCATGCAGGTGTGGTCACCCGGGGACTCGAAGGTGAACAGCTGGTAGAAGGTGGCGACCCCGTAGACCATGCTCGGCGGGAGTCGCAGCGCCCGGGCGACATAGAGGAGGACGTCCTCGGAGAGGTAACCGAAGACGTCCTGGGCGACGTGGAGCGTCTCGATGAGCTGGTGCTGCTCGTAGCGCACCCGCTTGAGGTGCTTGTCGACGAGCGCGAAGCGATC
>CAZTLW010000013.1:0-29283 GCA_964614585.1 uncultured Acidimicrobiia bacterium
TCCCGTGGGAGGGCGAACCCGTCCCGACGGCGGACGAGCGCGTCGCCTACGTCCGTGCGGCCATGGCGGCCGACGAGACCGCCGGCTGAGCCCGGCGGGGGCTCAGGCCTCCCGCCACTTGATCGAGCAGCCCATCGACGGGCGCTGCGGTTCGGGCGCGGGCTCCCCCGCCAACACGGCGTCGAGCGCCGCCCGCAACTCGGCGCCGTCGTTCGGTTGGTCGTTGCCGGGGGTCGCGGCGTCCATCCGTCCCCGGTAGGCGAGGCGATGGTCGGCGTCGTAGACGAAGAAGTCGGGCGTGCACGCCGCCCGGTAGGCCCGACCGACGGACTGGTCGCCGTCGATCAGGTACGGGAAGCTGAAGCCGGCCCGCTCGGCCTGTTCGGCGAGGCCCGCCGGACCGTCGTCGGGCGACCGATCGGTGTCGTTGCTCATCACCCCGAAGGCGACCACCCCTCGGTCCTGGTACTCGGCCACCAACGCTGCGAGCGGTCGCTCGACGTGCTGCACGTACGGACAGTGGTTGCAGATGAACATGACGAGCGCCGGGGACCCGGCGTGGCCGGACAGGCGATGCCGGGTGCCCGTGAGGTCGGAGAGCTCGAAATCGGGGGCGGGCGTGCCGAGCTCGACCATGGTGGATTCGACGGCCATGTGGGGCTCCTGGGGTCGGTCAGGACTCGACGGTACCGGTGTCGCCGAGATCGCGGCGAGCGTTGCGCTCGTCGGCCTCGAGGATCCGGTTGGCGATGTCGAGCTGCGACCGCTCCTCGCGCATGAGGCGCTCGCGGGCCTCGAGCTCGGCCATGCGCAACTGGTGTCGGTGGTCGAGCAGGTACTTGCCCGCCAGCGTCCCGCCGCCGAGCGCTGCGGCGATGGAGACCACCAACACGAACCAGGTGCTCGACCCGGCGATCGCCACGATGGGGATCATCAGCGCCAGGATCGGGATGAGGTAGGCCCAGTTCCAGGAGCGGTCGTCGGGGTCCTCGCCGTCGCGTGCCATGCGTCGAGAATAGGAAGCCGAACGATCCATGCGGACTCGCGTGCGCGATACTCGCGTCATGCGCGCCGCCGCCTTCTTCGACCTCGACAAGACCGTCATCGCCAAGTCCTCCACGCTGGCGTTCGGACGGCCGCTCTTCAACGCCGGGTTCGTCAACCGGCGGACGCTGGCCAAGGCGCTCCTCGCCCAGCTGACCTACACGACGTTCGGCGCCGACCACGACCAGATGGAGCTGGTGCGCCACCAGATGCTCGAGCTGACCCGGGGCTGGGACGCCGAGGAACTGCGCCGCATCGCCGCCGAGAGCGTCGAGGAGGTGGTGGCGCCACTCGTGTACCAGGAGGCGCTGGAGTTGATCGGCCACCACCGGGAGTCGGGGCGGGAGGTCGTGCTGGTGTCGTCCAGCCCCGAGGAGATCGTCCGCCCGCTCGCCGGCTACCTCGGCGGCATCGACGAGGTCATCGCCACCCGGTCGACGGTGGGGCCCGACGGCCGCTACACCGGGGAGCTGGAGTTCTATGCCTACGGGGAGGGGAAGGTGGACGCCGTCACGGAGCTCGCCGAACGCGACGGGTTCGACCTCACCGCCTCCTTTGCCTACTCCGACTCGGTCACCGACCTGCCGCTGCTGCGGGCGGTCGGGAACCCGGTGGCGGTCAATCCCGACCGCGAACTGCGGGCGGTGGCCGAGGCCGAGGGATGGGAGATCCGCTACTTCGTGCGCCCGGTCGACCTCGAGGGGGGCCTTTCGCGCCGTCAGGCGTCGACCTCGGCGGCCGTGGCCACCGCCGCGGTGGCGGTGGCGGTCGGCGCATGGCTGTGGAGCCGCCGCCGCTGACCCGCCCGCCGGTCACGCGCTGCCACCGGATCGTCGCCCGACTCCCACGCACCTGAGGAGCCCTTGACAATTGGTCGGTACTTGCCGACCATACGGGAATGACCGACCGTTCTCCGGGCTACGACCTCGATGACGAACTCCACCTCGACGACGCCGCCCAGTACCGCGCCCTCTTCGAGCCGACACGCATGGAGATCGTCCGTCTCCTCGGCCAGCAGGCCGCCACCGTCAGCCAACTCGCCGACGCCCTCGACCGCCCGAAGGGCACGATCGGCCACCACGTCGACGCCCTCGCCGACGCAGGGCTCGTGCGGGTCGTCCGGACCGAACGGGTGCGGGCGATCGAGGCGAAATACTGGGGGCGCACGGCTCGCACCTTCGTCTACGGCGGCTTCGACGGCCCCGGTGTCACCATCCCCTCTCCAGTCGCCACCGCCGCCGAGGAGTACGCCACCACAGGCACGGTCGGCATGGCCTCCCTTCGTCACGCCCAGATCCCCGAGGATCGAGCCCGGGAGTGGACGGAGCGGCTGGCCGCCCTCGCCGCCGAGTTCGCCACCGAGCCCGTCGGCGGCACCACCACCTTCGGGCTCGTGCTCGCCCTCTACGAGACCGATCGGCCGACGTTCCCCACCGACGTGGCGGTCGATACCGGCACCGGCGAGGACGACCGATGACTGCGCGGAAGACCCGGCCGCGCCTCGGGGTCGGCTACACCAAGCTCTGGACCGCCTCGGTCATCTCCAACCTCGGGGATGGGGTCGCCACCGTCGCCTGGCCGTGGCTGGCGTCGGCCGTCACCCGCGATCCCGTCCTGCTGAGCCTCACCATCGTTGCCAACCGGCTTCCGTGGCTGCTGTTCTCGCTCCCCGCCGGGGTGCTGACCGACCGCCTCGACCGGCGGCGGATCATGGTCTGGATGGACGTCGCCCGCGCCGTGCTCGTCGCCGGGGTCGCCTGGGCCGTCGGCGTCGGCGCCGACTCGCTGTCGGACCCCGCCCTCGTCGGCGACGAGGCCTTCGTGCCACCGTCCGGGCAGGGCTGGTGGCTGGCCCTCCTCTACGGGTCGGCGCTGGCGGTCGGGGCCGCCGAGGTGCTGCGCGACAACGCCGCCCAGACGATCATGCCCCGCCTCGTCCCCGCGTCCCTACTCGAGCGGGCCAACGGTCGGTTGTGGGGCGCCGAGATGGTGATGAACAGCTTCGCCGGCCCGCCACTCGGTGGATGGCTGGTCGCGCTGGCCTTCGCGGCGCCTTTCTGGTTCGACGCCGGCACCTTCGCCCTGGCGGCGGTGCTCGTGGCGTCGATCGGCGGCGCCTTCGGGCCGGCCGAGAGGACCGGCCCACCCCCCGCCCGTCGGTTCTGGGGTGAACTGCGCGACGGGTTCCGGTGGCTGTGGCAGCACCGGCTCCTGCGGACCCTGGCGGTCGTGCTCGGGATCCTCAACGCCGCCCTCGCCCTCTCGTTCGCCACGCTCGTGCTCTTCGCCCAGGAGGTCCTCGCCCTCGACGCCACCCTCTTCGGCACCCTGCTCACCGCGGGCGCGGCCGGCGGCGTCGTCGGGTCCTTCGCCGCCGCCCGGATCTCGAAGGCCCTCGGCCCGGGGACCAGCCTGACCATCGTCATGGTCGGCGGGATCGGGACGATGGTGGGCATCGCCCTGACCAGCAACTGGTTGGTGGTCTGGGCGATGTTCTTCGCGTCGTCGCTCCTCGGGGTGCTCTGGAACGTCATCACGGTGTCGCTCCGCCAGGAGATCATCCCCGATGCCCTCCTGGGTCGGGTCAACTCGGTGTACCGCTTCTTCGGCTGGGGGATGATGCCCCTCGGTTCGCTGGCCGGCGGGGCGATCGTGGCGGTGGTCGAGCCGTTCGCCGGACGGGAGTGGGCGCTGCGGGCGCCGTTCCTGTTCGCCGCCGGGCTCTTCGTGGGGATGACGGTGGTCGCCGCCCCCCGGCTGACGACCGCGCGCATCGAGGCGGCTCGGGCAGCGCACGGCACCTGAGTCGTACACTTCGGCGCCGGACGCGGCCGAAGCGATCCCCGGGTCCGCACCCGACTCCCCCTTCCGAGGCCATGCGAGCGACCGCCCACCCGAACCCGTCACCGAGCGACTAGGAGCCACCCCGTGGCCGTCCCCGTCCCGCGGGCGCCGGTCAGGCCCCGACTGCCGATCGTCGCCGGCCTGCTGTTCGTCGACCTGCTCGGTTTCTCGGCGCTCATCCCGATCCTCCCCCGACTTCGGGACGCCCTCGGGGTCGGGGAGGCCGCCATCGGGGTGCTCGTGGCGGCGATGCCCCTCGGCACCGCGCTGGCGACCCTGCCCATGGGGCGGATCACCGAACTCGTCGGCCCCCGCCGGGTGACGATCTCGGGGGCCGTGGCGGTGGGCATCGCCTTCCTCGCGTTCGGGACGCTCACCGTGTACCCGTGGCTGCTCGGCGCCCGACTCCTGCAGGGCGTCGCCTCGGCCGCCCTCTGGGTGGCGGGTCCCGCCTGGGTGGCGCTCGGCGACCCGGCCGGCCGCGCCCGCCGGTTGGCGACGACGACCGGGGCCGGCATGGCCGGCACGATCGTGGGCGCCGGACTCGGCGGCATCATGGCGGACCGAGTGGGCCTGTTCTCGGCCTTCGTGGCGCTCGGAGTCGCCGCGCTCGTCGGTGCCGCCATCGCGCTCGTGGCGACCAGTCGGCCGACCGGCACCGGCCCCCCGACCACCCGGCTCCTCGAGTCGTTGTCGCTGGGCTTCCGCTCGGCCCGGTTCCGCACCGGCGCCGCCGCCACGCTGCTCGCGGCGGGAATCGGTGCCTCGGAGGCGGCACTCCTGGCCCTCGCGCTCGGCGACCTCGGCTACACCGAGACCGAGTTGGGGTTGTGGCTGTCGATCGCCGGGGTGTCGCTGGTGATCGGCCAGGTCAGCGGGCCCCGGGTGGCCGCCCGGATCGGGACCGCCGCCACCCTCGTCGCCGCCGGGTTCGGCGCGTCGGCGCTCGCCCTCGCCGTGGCCATCCGCCCGACCACGGTCCCGATCCTCGTCATGCTGATCGGGTTGCCCCTGCTCACCGGTTGGATGTACGGGCTCTCACTCGACCTGCTGGCGGGCGGCGCCGAGGAGGCAGGGACGAGCGCCGCGATCGGGATCTCGTACTGGAACCTCGCCTGGGCGGTCGGCGCCACGATCGGCCCGGTCGTCATCACCGCCGTCCTCGAGGCGGGCGGCACCCGCCCGGCCGTCGCCGTGGTGCTCGCCGCCGGGCTCGCCGTGGCGTTCGTCGCCCGGAGCGGTCGGACGGGCCCGCCGCTACCCTCTCGCCATCCCCGAGACACCCAGCGCTGAGGTCCCCATGTCCGCACCCCGAACCCTCTTCGAGAAGGTGTGGGACGACCACGTCGTCCGCGAGGCCGAGGGCGAGCCGACCCTGCTCTACATCGACCTCCACCTCGTCCACGAGGTCACCTCACCCCAGGCATTCGACGCCCTCCGCCTCGCCGGCCGCACCGTGCGACGCCCCGACCTGACGATGTCGACGATCGACCACGGCGTCCCCACCACGGGGCTCGAGGCGGGCATCACCGACCCCCTCTCGAAGCGGCAGATCGACACCCTGGTGACCAACTGCGAGGAGTTCGGGATCACGCTGTTCGGTCTCGACGACCCCCGACGGGGCATCGTCCACGTGATCGGCCCCGAACAAGGCGTCACCCAACCCGGCATGACGATCGTGTGCGGCGACTCCCACACGGCCACCCACGGCGCCTTCGGGGCGCTGGCGTTCGGCATCGGCACCTCCGAGGTCGAGCACGTGCTCGCCACCCAGACCCTCCCCCAGTCCAGGCCGAGGACCATGGCCGTGACCGTCGAGGGCGAACTGCCACCGGGGGTCACCGCCAAGGACGTCATCCTCGGCGTCATCGCCCGCATCGGCACCGCCGGGGCCACCGGCCACGTCATCGAGTACCGGGGCTCCACCATCGAGTCGCTCTCGATGGAGGGCCGGATGACCATCTGCAACATGTCCATCGAGGCGGGCGCCCGGGCAGGGCTGATCGCCCCCGACGAGACCACGTTCGAGTGGCTCCGGGGCCGCCCCTTCGCACCGACCGGCGATGACTGGGAGGCGGCGGTCGCCTACTGGTCGTCGTTGCGCACCGACGAGGGGGCCGAGTTCGACACCGAGTTGGTCATCGATGCCGCCGACCTCGAGCCGTACGTCTCCTGGGGCACCAACCCCGGCCAGACCCTGCCGATCTCCGCCTCGGTGCCGGGACCGCTCGACGTCGACGACCCGGTCGAGCGCGACGCGCTCGAGCGGGCTCTCGCCTACATGGACCTCGAGGCGGGGACCCCGCTCACCGAGATCGCCATCGACCGGGTCTTCCTGGGCTCCTGCACGAACGCCCGGATCGAGGACCTCCGGGCGGCCGCCACGGTGGTCGCCGGTCGCCGCGTCGCCGACGGTGTGGCGGCCATGGTCGTGCCCGGTTCCGGCCTGGTGAAACTGCAGGCCGAGGAGGAGGGCCTCGACCTGGTCTTCAAGGACGCCGGGTTCGAGTGGCGGGACGCCGGCTGCTCGATGTGCCTCGGCATGAACCCCGACATCCTCCAGCCCGGCGAGCGCTGCGCCTCCACGTCGAACCGCAACTTCGAGGGACGCCAGGGCGCCGGGGGACGCACCCACCTGATGAGCCCCGAGATGGCGGCTGCCGCCGCCGTCACCGGCCACATCACCGACGTCCGGGAGCTCTGATGGAACCGATCACCGTCATCACCGGCACGGCTGCCCCGCTCCCACGGGCGAACGTCGACACCGACCAGATCATGCCGAAACAGTTCCTGAAGCGGGTCGAGCGGACCGGGTACGGCGAGTTCCTCTTCTGGGACTGGGCCCGGCTCCCCGACGGGACCCACGATCCCGAGTTCGTGCTCAACCGGCCCGAGTACGCCGGCGCCACGATCCTCGTGACCGGACCCAACTTCGGGTCGGGCTCGTCGCGTGAACACGCCCCGTGGGGCCTCCAGGACTGGGGCTTCCGGGCGGTCATTGCGTCGTCGTTCGCGGACATCTTCTTCAACAACAGCTGCAACATCGGGCTGCTACCCGTCGTCCTGTCCGAGAAGGAGGTGCAGGCGCTCCTCGAGCTCGCCGACGACGACCCCACCGCCGAGATCACCATCTCCCTCGTCGACCTGACCGTGACGGCCGATGGCTTCGAGGCCCGCTTCGACCTCGACCCGGCGACCCGCCACCGACTGCTCGAAGGCCTCGACGCCATCGGGGTGACGCTGTCCCACGAGGACGAGATCGACGCGTTCGAGGCAGCCCGCCCGTCACACAAGCCGGCGCTCACCTGATGGCGACCGTGCGAGTCACCCCACTCGGTAGCGGCCGCACCGAGGTCGTCCACGGGGCGTCCGGCACCTCGCTGACCACCGCCTCCTCCCCCGAGTGGGGCGGGGTCGGCGGGTCGTTCTCGGCCACCGACCTGGTCGCCGCCGCCCTCGGGTCGTGCATCGGGTCGTCGATCGCCGGCCCCCTCGAACGGCGGGGCGTCGACCTCGACGCGGTCACGATCGAGGTGACCAAGTCGCTCGCCGAGGAGCCCCGACGCATCGACCGACTCGCCGTGGTGATCCACCTCCCGACCGGCACCGACGCCGGGCTCGCCCCGGTCATCGAGCGGGCAGCGTTGACCTGCGCCGTGGGCCGGTCGCTCGCCGCCGACGAGACGGTCGAGGTCGTCATCGGCGAGTGAGCCTGACCGCGACCCCGCCCCCACACACTCGTTCCTGTGTCGCCTGGCCCTCTCACCGAGGGGTGGACGACACAGGAACGAACGTGGATAGCCTCGCCGGCGTGTTCGACTTCGCCGGTGCCCCCGTCCCCGTCCGGTCCGACCTCGCCGAGACCTTCGCCGCCACCTGGGTGCACCTCGCCACCCCCGGCGCGACGCTGACCGGGGCCGAGCGGTTGGCCGTGGCGGCCGCCGCCCGGGGTGAGGCCGACGGAGGCGCCCACCCGGCCCTGCTGGCCCTCGCCGACCGCCTCGGACGCTCGCCGAGCACCGTCCACGAACCGCAGGTGCGGGCCGCTGCCGACGAGGTCGGGGACGCCCCGACCGTCGAGACGGTGGCCGTGGTCTCGATGCTCGCCTGCGTCGACGGCACCCACGACGCCCTCGGCGTCGACCGGCCACCGCTCCCCGACCCCGAGCCCGGCGGGCCGACGGGCGACGTCGCCGAGGGGCTGAAGCGCCGACGCACCCACCTCCCCATGCCGGCGGGCCCCATCCCCGTGGCCCTCGACCTGGTGGGCGGCGAGCACGATCCCCGCGAGGCGCTCTCGGTGGCGACCTACATGCCCGGCCCCGAGATGGTCCACCCGGTCTGGGGGCGGGACCCCGGACTCGACCGACCCCAGATGGAGGTCGTCGCCTCCCGCACCTCGTGGCACAACGACTGCTTCTACTGAACGATGTCCCACGTCGGCATGCTCAGGTGGAGCGCCCCGCACAACGGATACGACAACCTCGACCTCCGGGCCATCGGCGACCCGACGGTCCCCTCGGGTATCCCGGGCGGCGGGGGCCTGCTGGCCCTCGTCGACGCCTGCCTTGGGAACGGCGACCTCGCCGGCTCCCATGACCGGATCCGCAGCGAGCTCGGCGACGCCGCCCTCGTCGATGCTGCCGCCGTCCTCGGCAACTTCCAGATGATGAACCGGATCGCCGAGGGGACGGGCATCCCGATCGCCCGGCAGGTGGTCGAGCGCGAGGTCGACACCATCCGCGCCATCGGCCTCGACCGCATGCTCAAGTCCCAGCACGGCTGATGGCGGGCGCCCGGCGCATCGTCGCCCTCACCGAGGAGACCACCGAGACGCTCTACCTGCTCGGCCGCCAGGACCGCCTCGTGGGGATCACCCGCTTCACGAAGCGACCACCCGAGGCCCGGGCGGACAAGCCGATCGTCTCGGCGTTCACGAAGGCGGACGTGGGCAGGGTGGTCGACCTCGAGCCCGATCTCGTGATCGGCTTCAGCGACGTGCAGGCGGACCTCGCCGCCGAGTTGGTGCGCGTCGGCCTCGACGTCTGGATCACCAACCAGCGGTCACTCAGAGAAATCCTCGACGTCGTCCGGCTGCTGGGTCGGATCGTCGATGCCGCCGACGACGCCGACGCCCTGGCCGACCGGTTGGCCGCCCGGGTCGACGAGGCCCGCTGCGCGACGGCCGGGCGCGACCACCGACCCCGGGTCTTCTTCGAGGAGTGGGACGACCCGCTCATCAGCGGCATCACCTGGGTGTCGGAGCTCGTGGAGGCGGCCGGCGGCGACGACCTGTTCGCCGCCGAGACCCGCGGGGAGTCGAAGGCCGAGGGACGGGTGGTGGATCCGGCCGAGGTGGCCGCCCGCGATCCCGAGATCATCCTCGCCTCGTGGTGCGGCAAGAAGCTGCAGCGGGACGTCATCGAGGGACGGCCCGGCTGGGAGACGGTCACCGCCGTCGTCGAGGGTCGCATCCACGAACTGCCGGCGGAGGACATCCTCCAGCCGGGCCCCGCCGCCTTCACGGCCGGGCTCGACCACCTGCGTCGGCTACTCGGCTGATCGCTGGCCGCGATGGTGACGGGGCACCGGCGCCGACGAGGAGCCCCAGAACCCGCGGGGGGCGACCAACCCGTCGATGAGTGCCTCGAGTCGACCGGCGTAGGGCTCGCGGAGACGGGTCATCTCGTCGAAGGACTCGTCGAGGCTCCCGAGATCGAGGCCGATCGACTCGGCGCGCTCGCGGGTTCGGGCCCATTCTTCCCGGCCGATCGCGCCGCCGGCCGGCGAGGCGTGGGTCGGGAACACGGCGGCGATGGCGTGCGACCCCCGGCGATACAGTTGCTCGGCCTCGAAGTGGTCGCCGTCGTGGGCCAGGAGCGCCACCACCGACGTATCGGTGAGCAGCCCCAGGGCGGTGACCCAACTCTGGCCCGGGTGCTGGCTGCGGAAGAAGGCGAGGAGGGGGTAGGTCGTGTGCCAGGCGACGGTCCCGGCCGCCCACCGCGCCCACTCGGCGAAGAACGCACGGAGTCGCTCCTCGCCGCCGGCGCCCCGTCCGACGTGACCCAGAAGGTCGGTGGCATCGATCTGCTCGACACCGGGGACGTCCAGCATGACCAGCGGCTTCTCCCGTTCGACGTACAACCCGTAGAGCGTGGCGAGGAAGCCGAGCACGAGGGCCACCATCACGACGCCGAGCAGGCCCTGGCCGACGGCGATGAAGCGCGCCCAGTCGGACAGCGGGACGACGTCGCCGAACCCGATCGTCAGATAGGTGACGCCCGAGAAGTAGAGGGCTTCGGCGAAGCTCAGTGGGTCCTCGAACGCGTTCGGGAGCGACGTCCAGACGAGTCCGAACCCGAGGACGTGGCCGAAGAACCAGAACCCGAGCAGCAGGAGGACCGACAGCGGGCCGAACCACGACAGCCACCGTTCGGTCCTGATGTCGTCGAACCGCCGGGTCACCCGGCGCATGAGCCGCAGCACCAGGATGAGGAACCACGTCGACGGGGCGGATCGACGCGACCGCGGCCGCACCCCCAGGGTGACTTGGAACGCGTCGGCCGTCACCACCCCGATCACGAAGACGCCGAGGACTGTCGTCACCGCGTTCCAGACGTCCATGCCGGCACGGTACCGGGGCTGGGCCCCGGATCGAGTCGTCAGTCGGCGGTGACGGTC
This sequence comes from uncultured Acidimicrobiia bacterium, assembly GCA_964614585.1. Classification (GTDB taxonomy): domain Bacteria; phylum Actinomycetota; class Acidimicrobiia; order Spongiisociales; family JAENVV01; genus JAHEFX01. The sequence goes on from CAZTLW010000013.1 coordinate 10,573, forward strand.
TCCCTGGCGGCCAGGTCGCGGGCCGCCCGGTAGGAGAACACGACCGCCGGCCCGATCGTGGAACCGGCCCCGGGGTAGGTCCGCCCCATGACCGAGGCCGACGTGTTCCCCGACGCGTACAGCCCGGGGATCGGCGACAGGTCGTCGCGCAGGACGCGCCCGTCTTCGTCGGTGAGCACGCCGCCCTTGGTGCCGAGGTCGCCGGGCACGAGTTGGACCGCCGTGAACGGCCCCACCTCCACGGTCCCGAGGTTCGGGTTGGGCTGCACCGTCGGGTCGCTGTAGTAGCGGTCGTAGGCCGTGCTGCCGCGCCCGAAGTCCTCGTCAATGCCCGTTCGGGCGAAGCCGTTGAAGCGGTCGATCGTGGCCCGGAGCCGGGCCGGGTCCATGTCGAGCGTGCCGGCCAGGCCCTCGATCGTCTCGGCGGTGCGCACCACCCCCGCCGCCTCGAGGTGCTTGGTGCCCTCGAGGAACGCCGTGAAGAGGTAGCGACGCCGGTGCCGGGCGTCGACGACCAGCCACGACGGGATGGCGGACACCTCCGCGTCCCGGGCCAGCATCGCGTGACCGACGTCGACGTAGCTGGTCGACTCGTTGACGTAGCGGTCGCCCTGCTGGTCGACGATGAGCCCGTGGGGCAGCGACCGCTCGGCGAGGATGAACATCGGCTTGCCGCCACGGGGGTCGGGCACCGACACGCCCCACCACGCATCGTCCATCAGCTCGAGTCGGGCACCGACGGCGGCCGCCGACTCGATGACCGAACCGACGTCGCCGTCGGCCGCCGAGCTCCAACCGGCAGGGATGCCATGGTGCTCCTTGCGCAGGCGCTCGTTGTGGGCGAACCCACCGGCGCCGAGCACGACGCCTCGGCGTGCCGCGATGCGGAGCCCGAAACCGTCACGGCGGCGGGCGACGCCGCCGACGACCGCCCCGTCGCCGTCGGTGACCAACTCGGCGAGCGGGGCCTCGAGGAGCACCTCGGTTCCCTGTTCGGTGACGATGTGCATGAGGCTGGCGACCAGCCCCGACCCCATCCCCTGGCGGCGCTCCCTCCGGGCGGCCATGGCGGCCGTGCGGAGCACGAGCTGGACACCGCGGATGAAGCCCGTGATGGTCGACCACGAGCGGGCGAGCAACCAGACGTCGTCGGTCATGACCGGGATCGGTGGGAGCCCTTCGCTGCTGCGGGACCTGTCAAACCAGTCGCCGAGCACCGACACGTCGAACGGCTCCACCTCGACGGCCCGGCCGATCTTGCCGCCCGGGAGGTCCGGGTAGTAGTCGGGGTAGTCCTTGGCCACGGCCCACCGGACCCCGAGGCCCTCGAGGAACCGCATCGCCTCGGGGACGGTCTCGACGAAGGCCCGCCGACGCTCCGGGGAGCTGGCGGGTCCGACGTCGCCCACGCAGGCGTCGAGGTAGGCGAGCGCCTCCTCGACCGAGTCCGAGGACTCGGGCATGAGCGGGTGGGTCGGCATCCAGAGGCCACCGCCGCTGAGGTTGGTGCTGCCACCCCACTTGTCGGTGCTCTCGAGGACGAGCACCTCGAGGCCGGCCTCGGCGGCCGTGACCGCCGCCGTGAGGCCCGCAGCCCCGGTGCCGACGACGAGGACGTCGACCTCGCGATCCCACTGCTGCATACGGTCTCCTGAATCGGTCCGGCGCCGAACCTACCGGCGGCAGGACGGGTCGACCGCGGCGGTAGGTTCCCGGCCGATGTCGTTCATCGTCCCCGCCCGCTTCGAGGGGGCCCCCGGACGGGCCCAGGGTGGGTACGCGGCCGGACTCCTAAACGATGGCCGTCCGCGACGGGTCTGGTTCCGGTCGGCGGTACCCCTCGACCGTGAACTCGCCGTGGCCGACGACGGCGAGACGATCTCCGTGACGCTCGACGGCACGCTGGTGCTCGAGTCGCACACCGTCGATCCGCTCGACGACCCCGTGGCACCCGTGCCGATGGACGCCGCGGTCGCCGGCCGAGCACGAGCCGAGGCGGCCGGCTTCCCCGACCTGATCGCCGACTGCTATTCCTGTGGCACCGTCGAGGGGACGCTCCGCACCCACCCGGGGCAGGTCGACGACACTGCGGTCTGGGCCGCCCCGATGGTCTTCCCCGAGTGGGCGGCGACGGACGGCACGGTGGACCCCACCCACGTCTGGGCGGTCGTCGACTGCGCGCCCGGCTACCCGGTGGCGTTCGGTTCGGGCACCCGGTTGGCGTTCACCGGCTGGTTGAGCGTCGACCTGCGCTCGCCCGTCGAGCCCGATCGGCCCCTCGTGGTCGTGGCCGCCGCCGAGCCGTGGGACGGACGGAAGCGATTCGCCCGGAGCGCGCTCTGGACCGAGGATGGCGACCTGGTCGCCGTGGCCGAGTCGCTGTGGATCGCCATCGAGCGGTGAGCCCCGCCGGCCGCCGTGTTGACGCGCCACCCCACGACTCGGCATACTCCTCGGACGATGGACCAGCCGACCACCGTCATCATCATCGACTAGGGCGTCCGCCAATCCCGGCGGTCGCCCGACACCCCCTGCCCGCCAGGGGGTTTTCTCATTCCGGGGGCACCCATGGACCGACCACTCGAGATCTACGACACCACCCTCCGCGACGGCAGCCAGCAGGAGGGCATCAGCCTGACGGTGGCCGACAAGCTGCGGGTGGCCCGGCTGCTCGACGACCTCGGCGTGGCCTTCATCGAGGGCGGCTGGCCGGGGGCCAACCAGAAGGACACCGAGTTCTTCACCCGGGCCGCCTCCGAGCTCGACCTCGGGTCGGCCCGGCTCGTCGCCTTCGGCATGACCCGCCGGCCGGGTGGGTCGGTCGACGCCGACGAGGTCCTCCGCCACCTGCTCGACGCCGGCACCGAGCACGTCTGCATCGTCGGCAAGGCCTGGGACTACCACGTCACCGAGGCGCTGCGCACCGAGCTCGACGAGGGCGTGGCGATGGTCGGCGACTCGGTCGAGTTCCTCGGTTCGAAGGGACGGCGGGTCTTCTTCGACGCCGAGCACTTCTTCGACGGGTACCGCGCCAACCCGGACTACGCCATGTTGGTCCTGCGCGCCGCCCTCGAGGCGGGCGCCGAGCGCCTCGTCCTCTGCGACACCAACGGCGGCACCCTGCCCGGCGAGATCGCCCGCATCCTCTCCGAGGTGCAGGCGGCCCTCCCCGACGCCGAGCTCGGCGTCCACTTCCACAACGACACCGGCACCGCCGTCGCCTCCTCGCTGCTGGCCGTCGAGGCCGGCGTGCGACAGGTCCAGGGCTGCCTCAACGGCTACGGCGAGCGCACCGGGAACGCCGACCTGTCGGTCCTCATCCCCGACCTCCAACTCAAGATGGGCATCGAGGCGATCCCCGCCGATCGGCTCGCCCATCTGGCGCCCACCGCCCACCACCTGGCCGAGATCGTCAACATCACGCTCGACCCCCACCGCCCCTACGTGGGCGCATCGGCGTTCGCCCACAAGGCCGGCCTGCACACGTCGGCACTGGCTCGTCGCCCCGACGCCTACGAGCACGAACCGCCGGCGTCGGTGGGCAACTCGACCCGCATGCTCGTGTCCGAGATGGCCGGGAAGGCCTCTATCCATTCGAAGGCCGCCGAACTCGGCCTCGACATGGACGACGACCTGGCCCGGCGGGTGATCGACGCCGTGAAGGAGCGCGAGCACACCGGCTACCACTACGAGGCGGCCGATGGGTCGTTCGAGCTCCTCGTGCGCACCCTCTCGGGCTGGGAGCAGCCGTTCTTCGACCTCGAGTCCTTCCGGGTCGACACCGTCCGCCGGGCCCACGAGGACGTGTCGGCGGAGGCGACGGTGAAGGTCCTCGTCGACGGCGAACGACGCATCAATGTCGGCGAGGGCGTGGGTCCCGTCCACGCCCTCGACCAGGCCCTGCGGGGGGCGCTGGCGGACCATCACCCGGCCGTGGCCGATCTGCGCCTCACCGACTACCGAGTGCGGGTCCTCGACTCGTCCGACGGCACGTCGGCCCGGGTCAGGGTGCTCCTCGAGACCGCCGACCACCGGGGCTCGTGGAACACGATCGGCGTCCACGAGAACGTGATCGAGGCCTCGTGGGAGGCCCTGACCGATGGCATCGTGGTGGGGCTGCTGCGAGCGGGGGGAGCGTCACGGCACGGCCGCGACGGCGAGTCCGACGACCACGGCCACCAGCCAGCTGGCGAGTGAGCCCACGAGCACGTACTCGGCCCGCAGCGCCGGCTCGTCGCCGCTGATCTCGGGAAACCGGAGGATGCTCTTGGCTGCCACCACCAGGGCGGCGGCCGCCGCCTCGCCGGCAACGATGAAGGCGAACACCAGGAGACGCTCGAGGATGCCGATCCACCGGCCGACCCCCGGGTCGGCGTTCGCGTCGATGGCACCGATGCGCCCCAGCAACGCCCGCACGGCCCAGTTGGCGGGAGCGGTCAGGACCAGTGCTCCCAGCACCACGACGGCCAGCTCGAGGGGCCTCACGGGGCCTCGGCACCGACGAGGAGCTCCCGGAGCCCATGGTCGGTGATCCGGCGACTGACCGAGCTCGGGTGGACGCCCAACCGATCGGCGATGGCCAACTGGCTCGCGCCGTCGGCCAGCGCCCCCAACACGACGGCGTCGTCGGAATCGAGCTCGGCCACCAGGTGGTCACGGACCGTCAGGTAGCGATCGACGAGCGGGTCGTCGGCACCCTCGACAGCCGTGAGGCGTCGGGGCCGGCCCCGGCCCGACTCGGACGAGGCGACCCGTTCGAGGGCCTCACGAGCCCGCCACCAGGCCGGCCCGTCCTGGCCGAAGGGAAAGCGTCCCTCGTCGTGGATGATCTCGCCGTGACCGATACCCATGCGCACCCGAGCCTGCCCGACGAGTGCGACATGGATCCAGAGCGTCGCCGCCAGGGCGTCGTCGCGGTTCGGGTAGGACGCCTGGAACTCATCGCCGATCGTGGCCAACGGCCCGTCGCCCGAGGGCACCCGGGCCGCGACTCGTTCGAAGGCATCCTCGAGCGCCGCCGCGAGGGATCGGCGATCGGGGTGGCGGCGGCTGGCGACCACGTCGCCGATGACGGCCCAACGTGCGTCCATACCGCAATTGTATTACTATTGCGCCAATGGCGCAATTGTCGTCTGCGGGCGTCCTGAAATCAGCGGCCGAACACCACCCGTCGCATACCGGCGACCCAGCGGTCTCGGTCGGCGACCTTGCCCGCCTCGTAGCGGGCGACCTCGGGGTGGGGGGTGATGAGGAATCGCTCCTCGGCGATCGCCTCCACCACGACCGCCGCCACGTCCTCGGGCTCGAGGATCCCGTCGCCGAGCGTGACGTTGCCCGATGGCGTGTCGGCGAGGCCCGCCAGCATTGGGGTCCGCACCCCCTGGGGACAGAGCACCGACACCCCGATCACGTCGCCGTGATTGACGGCCAGCCACTCGGCGAAGGCCACCGCGGCGTGCTTGGTGAGCGTGTAGGGAGCCGACTGGGGCTCCATGAGCAGGCCGGCCGCCGAGGCCGTCGAGACGACATAGCCGTGGCCCCGCTCCAGCATCTGCGGCACCACGTGCCGAGCCGCCCACACGTGGGCCATGGCGTTCACCCGCCAGGAGAGATCCCAGTCCTCGTCGGTGGCGTCGAGGCCCATCCCAACCGCCACGCCCGCGTTGGAGAACCACAGGTCGATGGGCCCCACCTCGGCCTCGACCCGCTCGACCAGGTCGACGATGCCTGCCTCGGATCCGACGTCGGCCACCATGCCCACCAGCCCCTCACCGACGGCAGCGACTCGCTCGGCGTCGCGGTCGGCGGCGACCACGGTCGCCCCCTCGGCGGCGAAGGCCCGGGCACAGGCGAGGCCGATGCCGGACGCAGCGCCGGTGATGACACAGGTGGTCCCGTCGAGTTGCATGCGTGGGACGCTACGCGGCAGCCGCTCCGTAGCATCCGGCCCATGACGCCCGACGAGTTCCGCACCCATGGCAAGGCCCTGGTCGACTGGATCGCCGACTACTGGGAGCGGATCGAGGACTTCCCGGTGCGCTCGGGGGTCGAGCCGGGCTGGGTCCGCGCCCAACTCCCCGAACACCCGCCGGAGGCGCCCGAGCCCTTCGAGGCGATGCTCGCCGACATCGACCGGGTCGTGGTGCCGGGCCTCACCCACTGGCAACACCCGGGCTTCCATGCCTACTTCAACACCGGCGGGTCGGCCCCGTCGGTGCTCGGCGACCTGCTCGCGTCCGGGCTCGGGGTGCAGGGGATGCTGTGGGCCACCTCCCCGGCCGCCACCGAGGTCGAGACGCTCGTGCTCGACTGGCTCGCCGAACTGTTGGACCTGCCGAGGGCCTTCCGGTCCACTGGAACCGGCGGGGGCGTCATCCAGGACTCGGCCTCGTCGGCGACGCTCGTCGCCCTGCTGGCCGCCCGGGAGCGGACGACGGGGGGCGCCTCGAACCAACGGGGCGTTCGCCAGGGGACCGCCCCGATGACCGTGTACGCCTCCGAGCACGCCCACTCGTCGGTGGAGAAGGCGGCGCGGATCGCCGGCTTCGGCAGCGAGGCCCTCCGGTCCGTGCCCACCGACCGCGACCACCGGATGCGCCCCGACGCCCTGGCCGCCGCCATGGACTCCGACGCCGCCCACGGGCGCCGGCCGTCGGCGGTGGTGGCGACGGTGGGCACGACGTCGTCGACGGCCATCGACCCGGTCCGCGCCATCGCCGAGGTGGCCGCGCCCCACGGCGCCTGGGTGCACGTCGACGCCGCCCTCGCCGGAACCGCGGCGTTGGTCCCCGAGATGCGATGGATCCACGACGGGCTGGAACTCGTCGACTCCTACAACATGAACCCCCACAAGTGGATGCTCACCACCTTCGATGCCTCGGCGTTCTGGGTGGCCGACCGGGGGGCGCTGATCGAGGCGCTCTCGATCCTCCCCGAGTACCTACGCAACGAGGCGTCCGAGTCGGGGGCGGTCATCGACTACCGGGACTGGCAGATCCCCCTGGGGCGCCGATTCCGGGCGCTGAAGCTGTGGTTCGTCATCCGCTCGTTCGGCGCCGAGGGCCTCCGGGCCATGGTGCGCCACCACCTGGATCTGACCGAGCGGTTCGAGGAATGGATCGACGCCCATCCCGCCTATGAGGTGGCGGCGCCGACGACGGTGAACCTCGTCTGTTTCCGCCACGTCGACGGCGACGAGGCCTCGGCGGCGGTGATGGAGGCGATCAACACCGGGGGCGAGGCGTACCTCACCCACACGGTGTTGGACGGGCGCTTCACGCTGCGGGTGGCGATCGGTGCCGAGCGGACGGAGCGCCGTCACATCGACCGGCTCTGCGAGCTACTCGCCGAGCCGGCCTGACTGACCCCACCTGACCCCGCCTGCAACCCAGGGTTGTGGAGGGGGCTCGGCAATCGAGGCGTGGGCTGGAGAGGGCGTACAGCACCCTCACCGGCCCATGCTTCCCAAGGGGGTTCCCCTCGGCCGCCGGGCATGCGTCAATACGGGCGATGCAGGACACCGACGTACTCCGACTGGCGGCGCGACAAGGCGGCGTCGTCACCCGAGCCCAGGCCCTCGACCTCGGCCTGACTCCCGACGCCATCCGCCACCGAACCCGGACCGGCACCTGGACCCGGATCGGACGAGGGATCTACCGCCTCCTCCCCTCCCAAGACGAGCGGGAGTTCCTCCTGGCCGCGGTGGCCACCCTGCCCGATGCCGTCGTGTCGCACACGTCGGCGGCGCGCCTCCATGGGCTCGAGGGCGTCCCCGTCCGATCCCCGACGGTGACCGTGGTGTCCTCGACGACCCACCGCTTCGAGGGGGTGGCCGTCCGGCGGGCGATCGTGGGCGTCCCCGACGACCAGCGAGTCCTGGTCGACCGACTCCCGACCACCACCGTGGCACGCACCATCATCGACCTCGCCGCCGACCTCCACCGCCCGGTGTGGGAGGAGCTGGCCCAGTCGGCCATCGTCACCCGTCGGTGCTCGACCGACCAGCTCCGGCGGGTCGCCGACGTCGTGTGCGGCCAGGGGCGCCCGGGCTCGGCGATCGTCGGCGAGTTCCTCGCCGATCCCGGCGCGGGCCGTTCGGCCCTGGAGCGACGGGTCGCGGCGTTGCTCGCACCGCTTCGGCCCGAGGTCGAGTACCCCGCCCCATGGGATCCGAACCAACGGCTGGACTTCGCCTTCCCAGAGGCGCGCGTCGCCGTCGAGGTGGACGGCTACCGGTGGCACGCCACCCGGTCGAAGTTCGAGGCGGATCGCCGGCGCGACCGGGCTGCGGCGCGCCACGGCTGGCGGATCGTGCGGGTCACCTGGAGTGACATCCGGGACCGGCCCGGCGAGGTCCTCGCCACGATCGTCGCCCTGCTCGAGATGTCACCCACGCCGATCTGATCGAAGCGAGGGCCGGGGGTGGTGCTCCACGCCCTCTGCAGCCCACACCTCCGAGCACGAGCCCCGCCCACAACCCTGGGTTGCAGAGGGGGTCAGGGGGTGGAGACGACCCCGTCGAAGGTGACCGTCCGGAGGTTCTCGAGCGGCTCCGGGGACGTCAGCACGGCGTGGTTCCCGAGCGGGAAGGCGGCCAGCACCAGACCACCCGAGTCGGCGAGCACGTGGGCGACGTCGGGGGCGACCACGACCACCACCCCCGATCCCTCCGCCGCCCCCAGGTCGAGCGGCAGCACCGTCTCGCCCCCGAAGGTCTCGCGGCACACCTCGTCGGACCACGACCCACCGACGACGGCGATGCAGTGGCTGTCGTCGACGATGCGGACGAAGAGGTCGTGCTCACCGCAGGGACCCGACGAGCGGGAGACGTGGTCCGCATCGGGAGGGAGCCCGAGCGGCTCCAGCACCCGCAGCACCTCGTCCGGCTGGTAGCGGCCCGGACGGCTGAAGATCTCCAGGTCGGCCTCGGGCACGTCCCGCGTCCGACCGAAGTCCGCCTCGCGGTCGAGGGGGCCGCAGGAGAACCCGCCGGCAATCGGCTCCTCGATCAGCGCGCACCCCGCTGCGAGCACCCCCACCAACGCCACCAGGCCGAGACGCACGCCCATCAGCGTTCCCAACGACCGGCTGGGGCCACTCCGTCCGGCGCCCGATCGGGCAGGCCCAGCAGCCGTCGGGTCATCGTGGCCGTTGCGCCCCAAAGGATCTCGTCCTCGACCTCCCGGAACCAGACGTGCCGGGACTGCCACTCCTCGTGCCACCAACCAGCCTCGTCGGCGAGGTCGGCAAGCCGGGGCTCCAGCACCCGTTCGACCTCGCCCGGGTCGGGACGAAGCACCGGACGGGGCGCCACCCGCCCGACGACGGGCACGACGTACCGGGTGTACTCGACCGTGTGGATGGGCTCGAGGTAACCGAGCACCTCGACGGTGTCGGGTGCGATGTCGACCTCCTCGTGGGCCTCCCGAAGGGCCGTGCCCACGATGCCCTCGTCGCCCGGTTCCGGCTTGCCACCCGGGAAGGCGAGGTGACCCTTGTGGGTCGGCATGTGCATGGGGCGCTTCGTCAACAGCAGGTGGACCCGCCCCTCGAACTCGTAGAGCGCCGCGAGCACGGCGGCGTAGACGCCCGCCGACGGCGCGCGATCGGTGATGCCGGTGAGGAGGTCCCAGTCGCTCACGAACCGATTGTGGCCGATCGCCCCGGCAACCGGCCACGGCGTATCCTGCTTCGATGACGTTGGCGGCGGTCCCCCGCGAGACGAGCCGGCTCTCCCTCGAGCCCTTCCGGCGACGCGACGTCGATCCCCTGGTCGAGGCCGTGCGCGCCTCGCTGCCCGAGCTCGGCCGCTGGCTCCCGTGGCCCCACGCCCACTATGGGCGATCCGATGCGAACCGGTTCATCCGAGACTCGATGCGCTCGTGGCGGGAGCAGCGGGCCTTCGACTTCGCCCTCAGGGCCCACCACGCCCCGAACCACCATCTCGGCAACATCTCGATCTGGCACACCTCCCGCCAGTTCCGGGTCGGGGAGATCGGCTACTGGATCCGGTCCGACGCCACGGGCCGGGGCATCGCCACCGAGGCGGCGAGCGCCATGCTGGCCCTCGGCTTCGGACCACTCGGCATGCACCGCATCACGCTGCGGATCGCCGTCGGCAACATCGCCTCCGAGCGCATCGCGGAGAAGCTCGGCTTCACTCGGGAGGGCGTGCTGCGGGAGGTCATCAAGGTCGGGGACCAGTGGATGGACCACACCCTGTTCAGCCTGCTGGACTCGGAGTACCGCGCTCGACCACCTCACGGCTGACGTGCGACCACGGCACCGGTGACGACGTCACGATGTGGGTGAGGGTGCCGACGTCGTAGGCGTCGGTGAGGTCATCGATGAGGGCTTCGAGGTGGGCCGTGGACGAACAGACCACCCGGATCACGTGGCTCTCCGATCCCGTCACCCGGTGACACTCGATCACCTCGGGTCGATCGGCCGCCCACGTGCCGACACCGCGGTAGCTGGCCCCACCCCGGGCCGTGATCCGAATGATCGCCAGCAACGGGAGACCGAGGGCCTCGAAGTCGAGCTGCGCCCGATAGCCGGTGATCACGCCCGCACGCTCGAGCCGGCGGACCCGCTCGGTGACCGCCGGTGCGGACAGGCCGACTCGGGCACCCAGCTCTCGGTAGGAGATACGGGCGTCGGCCTGGAGGATCTCGAGGATCAGCCAGGAGATGTCGTCGAGTTGCAGGGGAACCTCCCGAACGCGCGGTCCGTCAACCGGTGACCCCACTCACGGGATCACTGATGTCGTATTGTAAAGACATATCCGGATCTCTCCATGGTTTTCGTGGCTCGATCACGATTTCACGGACCAATGGGAGCGGGTTCTCGGAATACCCTTTGGTATTCTGTTCCGTAGAGAACACGAATCCCCCACCGCAATGACCACCGAAAGGCCGGCCATGAACTTCCAGCGTGCCTTCAATGATCTCCTGTCCGCGTGGCGATTCCACGAGGAACTTCGCGAGCACGGGGCGGGCTTCGACGAGATCGTCGACAGCCAGATCCGCCTCCAGGCTGCTCGTGACACCATGATGCTCGTCCGCAAGGGCATCTGACCCCACCGGATCCGATTCGAACGAGGGGCCCCACGGGGTCCCTCGTCGCGTCAGAACAGCGCCGAGACGTCGGCCTCCATGCGGTCGAGGTCCAGGCCGGTGGCCACCCGGAGCATGGCGAGCGTCGACGACAGTGCCTGCAGGTCGTCGAAGGGCGGCGGCACGAACGTCGGCGCCTCCACGAGGCCCTCGTCCTCGAGGTGGTGAAGCGTCGCCATGTCCGCCAGGTCGACCTTGCCGCAGAAGAGCAGGGGGATCCGATGGAACTGGCCCAGCCTGAGCGCGGCCCGGACGTAGGCCGAGGTCAGCAGGAACCCCTTGACGTACCCGAGGTCCTTGTTGAACGGCCCGCCATCGGGTGTCGACCCCCGGAAGATCCGGGCCGCCGACGTGTACGCCTCGCCCGGATCGGTGCCGTCGGCGACGTAGAAGCGATACAGGTCGAGGAAGGTGGCCCCGTCGGCGGCCATCGCGATCCCCTCCACTCGTCGGAGCAGCTTCGCCAGCCGATTCGGGAAGGACCGGAGGGTGAGCACCTCACAGAGGACCGCGAGCCCCTCCTGGGTCACCGTGGTCCTCGGCGCCGCCTTGCCGAGGAACGTGCACCAGGGCTGGGCGAGGCCGTTGATCGACGTGCCGATGTGCACCCAGCCCTCATGGGCCTCGAGCAGGCGGAGATCCCGCTCGCTGAACATGGCGTCGGCGCGCACCTTCACGTACGTCGAGCCGGCCGCGGCGTCGGCGACGATCCCATCGTCGAGGCGCACATCGACCATCCCGGGGCCCATCGACCGATCGAAGCGCTCCTGGAGCAGTCGGGCGGCCTCGTCCCCGGGAATCGTGTCCGGGTCGTCGACGCCGACGATGGCACCGGCGATCGCCTCGAGCGCCTCGCGGAGGGTCGTGGCCAGATCGGCCACGCTCGGCCCCCCGGCGTAGAGCACGTCGCCAGGAGCGCCGTACAGCAGGGCCGAGAGGTTGCCGAAGGCCGGCGTGCCGCGTGCGACGAGCAGTTCGACGACGAGCCGGTACTGCTCGCACATGAAGCGAATGTGCGAGCCGGCCGGCGACAACGGACCGAGCGTGCCGACGGCGTCCGCCTCGATCGACCGGAACGTGCCGACGAGCTCCTCGGGGTCGAACGGGAGGGGCCGGGCGGCGTAGTACTCGGCGTCCACGGCCGGCTGGCGTCGGGCGTCCTCGGCGAAGAAGCGCTCCCGTACGTCGTCGCCCCAACCGACCGCGGCCAGGACGCGCACCTCCGACTGGGCATGGACGACGCGATCGGAGAGTTCCCTGACCGACTGCCTGTAGGCGTCTTCGCCGTTCACGATCCTCCGATCCGGCGGGAGCGTACCCCCGACGCAAACGGGGGCGGGACCGGTCGGTCCCGCCCCCGTTCTGGCGTCAGACGGACGGCGTGGCCTAGAAGTCCATGCCGTGGTCGTGGCCGCCGCCGGGCATCGCCGGCTCGTCCTGGGGCTTCTCGGCGATGAGCGCCTCGGTGGTGAGGAGCAGGGCCGACACCGACGCCGCGTTCTGCAGCGCCGAGCGGGTCACCTTCGCCGGGTCCGGGATGTGGGCGGCGAGGAGGTCCTCGATCTCACCGGTGGCGGCATTGAAGCCGACGTAACCCTCGGAGTTGCGCACCTGGTCGACGACCACGCCCGGCTCGAAGCCGGCGTTGGACGCGATCTGGCGCAGGGGCTCCTCGAGCGCCCGGCGCACGATGGCACGGCCGACCTTCTCGTCGGCGTCGCCGCCGCGGACCTTGTCCACGGCCGTCTGGGCCCGGAGCAGGGCGGTGCCACCGCCGGGGACGATGCCCTCCTCGACCGACGCGCGGGTGGCCGAGACGGCGTCCTCGATGCGGTGCTTCTTCTCCTTCAGCTCCACCTCGGTGGCGGCGCCGACCTTGATCACCACGACACCGCCGGACAGCTTGGCGAGCCGCTCCTGGAGCTTCTCGCGGTCCCAGTCGGAGTCGGTGTTCTCGATCTCCCGCTCGATCTGGGAGATGCGGGCCTTGACGTCGGCCTCGACACCGTCGCCGTCCACGATCGTGGTGGCGTCCTTGGTGACGATGACCTTGCGGGCCCGGCCGAGCAGGTCGGTGGTCACGCCGTCGAGCTTGAGGCCCACCTCCTCGGAGATGACGGTGGCGCCCGAGAGGATGGCGATGTCCTGGAGCATGGCCTTGCGGCGCTCACCGAAGCCGGGGGCCTTGACGGCGACCGACTGGAAGGTGCCCCGGATCTTGTTCACCACGAGGGTGGCGAGGGCCTCGCCCTCCACGTCCTCGGAGATGACGATGAGCGGCCGGCCCGCCTGCATCACCTTCTCGAGGACCGGCAGCAGGTCGTTGACCGAGCCGATCTTCTGGTTGGCGATGAGGATGTACGGGTCGTCGAGCACCGCTTCCTGGGTGTCGGGGTCGGTGATGAAGTACGGGGAGATGTAGCCCTTGTCGAACTGCATGCCCTCCGTGAACTCGAGCTCGATCCCGAAGGTCTGGCCCTCCTCCACGGTGATCACGCCGTCCTTGCCGACCTTGTCCATCGCCTCGGCGATCGTCTTGCCGATCTCGGTGTCGGCGGCGGAGATGGCGGCGACCGATGCGATCTCCTCGCTCTCCTCGATGTCCTTCGAGTACTCGCCGATGTACTTCACGACGGCGGCGGTGGCGGTCTCGATGCCCCGCTTGAGGCCCATCGGGTTGGCCCCCGCTGCGAGGTTCTTCAACCCTTCGCGGATGATGGCCTGGGCGAGGACGGTGGCCGTGGTGGTGCCGTCACCCGCGACGTCGTTCGTCTTGGTGGCGACCTCCTTCACGAGCTGGGCGCCCATGTTCTCGTAGGGGTCCTCGAGCTCCACTTCCTTGGCGATGGTCACGCCGTCGTTGGTGATGGTGGGGGCGCCCCACTTCTTCTCGAGGACGACGTTGCGGCCCTTGGGGCCGAGCGTCACCTTGACGATGTCGGCGAGCTTGTTGACGCCCACCTCGAGGCTCTTGCGGGCCTCTTCGTTGAACCGGAGTTCCTTGGCTGCCATTGGTGTGTTGCTCCTATCGGATCAGCCGACGATGGCGAGCAGGTCGCGCTCGGAGACGACGAGGTATTCCTCGCCGCCGTGCTTGACCTCGGTGCCGCCGTACTTCGAGTAGAGGACGATGTCGCCGACGGACACGTCGACGGGGATGCGGTCGCCGTCCTCGTCGCGGGCGCCGGGGCCCACGGCCACGACCTCGCCGCGCTGCGGCTTCTCCTTGGCGGTGTCGGGGATGACGAGGCCGGACGGCGTCCGCTGCTCGTCGTCATCCAGCGGCTTCACGACGACACGGTCGCCGAGAGGCTTGAGGTTCATTGCTTCCCTCCTGGGATGCCTGCGTGCGTGCGGCCCGCCGGGCGGGCCGATTGGCACTCTCGTACTGAGAGTGCCAGCACGCTAGCACTCACCGACGGGGAGTGCCAATTGCCCGGGAGAGGCGCATGAAGAAACCTTGAGTGAACCCATGGCAACTTCGAGGAGGCCGGTGCGCGAGGCCCCTCAAGCGCCGAACTCCGGGGCGAATTCGGCGAGGAAGTCGGCGACCACCCGGGTGTACCGCTCGGTCTGGGTCAGCACCATCTGGTGGTGGTCGGCATCGCCCTCGAAGGGGACGAGCACCAGCGGGTCGCCGGGATCGGCGGCGTCGATCGCCAGGGCCTGCTCGAAGGGCGTGTAGGGGTCGTCGACGTCGTGCACCACCAGGACCGGCACCTCGTTGCCCACCACCGCCCGCTCGGGGGCGGCATCGTCGACGTCGAAGCCGGCCCGCAAGCCGGAGATGACCATCGCGGGTTCGAACAGGGCGAGCACCCAGTCGTCGAACTGCTCCACCGCCTGGAACCGGGCGACGTCGCGCAGCGACGAGAACGACGAGTCGGCGAGGACGAAGGCGAGGTCCTGGTGGTCGGGCAGCATCTGGAGGGCGGTCGCCGCCCCATACGACATCCCCACCACGCCCAGTTGGCCCTCGCCCAGCCCGGTGCGCCGCTCGAGCCAGTCGAGGGCGAGGGCGGCGTCGTGGCGCTCGTGGACGCCGTAGGTGTGGAAGGTGCCCTCGCTCTCGCCGTGGGCCCGGGCGTCGATGAGGACGTGGTGGCAGTCGAGGCCCTCGAACGGAACCCGCCACGGCAGGGGCTGGGCGCGGGTGCCGCCGCGACCGTGGAGGAACAGCAGCCCGCAGTCGTTGCCGCCCTCGACGTACCAGCCCCGGATCTCGAGTCCGTCCGACACGAAGGACAGGGGACGGGCGTCGAGCTCCGGCGGCGGTGCCGGCACCGCCGACGGCTCCTGGGTGATCAGCTCGTTGGAGAAGTACCACCCCCCGCCGACGACCCCCACGAGGCCGATGACGACGACGGCGAGCAGGAACTTGACCATGGTGCCGGGAGGGTACGTGGCGCGCTGCGGGGACGCGAGACACGGGAAGAGGCTCCCATGTCCGGTGTCCCGTGCCCCGTGTCCGGTGTCCCGTGTCCGGTGTCCTACCCCAGCCGCATCCCCGGATCGACGCCCGCCCCCCAGGCGGTGTACTGGCCGTCGGCGAGCAGTCGGGCGCCGGCGGCGCCGATCATGGCGCCGTTGTCGGTGCACAGGTCGATGGCGGGGATGAACAGGCCGATACCGCGTCGCTCCGCCTCGGCGGTCAGCTTCTCCCGCAACCGGCGGTTGGCGAGCACCCCACCCCCACCGCCGATGCGGTCCACCCCGGTCGCCTCGACGGCGTTCAGGGTCTTCTCGACGAGCGAGTCGACGATGGCCTCCTGGGCCGAGGCGGCGACGTCGGCGAGGCCGGGCAGGGTGCCGGCGTCCCGGGCGCGCTCGACGTGGGTGACCACCGACGTCTTGAGGCCCGAGAAGGAGAAGTCGAACGGTCGGTCGCCGAGGGGACGAGGGAAGCGGATGGCGTCGGGGTCGCCGTCGGCGGACACCCGGTCGATGGCGGGACCACCGGGGAACCCGAGTCCGAAGAAGCGGGCCAGCTTGTCGAACGCCTCGCCGGCGGCGTCATCGATCGTCTGACCGAGCACCTCGTAGTCACCCCAGCCCCGGACGTGCACGAGTTGGCTGTGACCACCGGAAGCCAGCAGCACCACCGCCGGTGGCTCGAACCCGTCGAACTCCAGCACGGGGGCCATCAGGTGGCCCTCCATGTGGTCGACGCCCACGAAGGGGAGTTGGCGGGCCCATGCCATGGCCTTGGCGAACGAGAAGCCGACGAGGAGCGGACCGACGAGGCCCGGGCCCTGGGTGGCGGCGATCCCGTCGAGGTCGTCGGGGTGGACGCCGGCCTCGGCGAGCGCCCGATGGGTGAGCGAGCGGATCGCCTCGACATGGGCGCGGCTGGCCACCTCCGGCACCACCCCGCCGAAGCGGGCATGCAGGTCCACCTGGGAGCCGACGACGTTGCTCAGCAACTCGGTTCCGCGGACGACGGCCACGCCCGTCTCGTCACAGGAGGTCTCGAAGCCGAGGACGGTGGGGCCGCTGCTCATACCGGCTCGCCCAGCTCGACCCGGATGTCGTCGAGTCGCGCCTGGTACTCGGCGGCGTCGATGTCGTGGACCCACATGATCAGGGCATCCTCGTCGAGGTAGTAGTTCTTGCGGACCCCGACGGGCGCCATCCCGAACCGGGTGTAGAGGCTCTGGGCGGCGCTGTTGGAGAAGCGGACCTCGAGGGTGAGGTGTCGGGCGTGGTGGCGGAGGGCGCCTTCGACCAGCCGCAGCATGAGCCGGGTCCCGATGCGATTGCCCCGGTGCGACTCGTCGACCGCCACCGTCGTGATGTGGGCGTCCTCGCCGAGGAGCAGCACCCCGCCGTAGCCGACGATGCGCCCGTCGACTTCGGCGACCAGATAGGTGCGGCCCGGCTGGCGGAGCTCGTCGCGGAAGATCTGCTCCGACCAGGGGCGGGCGTAGGTCGCCTCCTCGATCGCCAGCACGGCGGGCACGTCGGCCTGGAGGAACGGTCGGATGGTCATGTGACGTCCCCCCACGGGCCGGTGGGGTCCCGATGCACCGAGGAGATCGTGACGTTGGCGTCCCGCAGGTACATCGGTCGGATCTCGTCGGGGTGCGGCACGTCGTCCTGGGCGAGCCGGCCGGCGGCCAACTCGAGCAGCGCCTCGGCGGCCGGGTACCGAGGCCGCCCCACCTTCACCCGGTGGAGCCCATTGAGGAATCCCTCGCCGAGGGCGGGCCGGTCACCGACCAACAGCACGTCGTCGGGGTCCGACTGGAGCGACGCCCGCAACTCCTCGATCGACGTCAGCGATGGCAGGTCGTCACGGACCACCCCGCCCGGCACCGGCCGGTAGGAGGCCGCGGCGACCTCGCCACGACGCACGTCGACGACCGCATGGATGTGCCGCCGCCCGGTCGCCGCCCGCAGTGCGATGGCATCGAGGGAGGTGGCCGGCACGATCGGGATGCCGAGGGCGGCGGCGAGGCCCTGGGCGGTGGCAAGGCCCACCCGGATGCCGGTGTAGAGGCCGGGGCCGACATCGACGACGACGCCGTCGAGCTCCGAGGGCGACCATCCGGCCTGGTCGAGGCAGAAGTCGAGGGCGGCGGCGAGGAACTCGGCGTGCCCGCGCCGGTCCACCCGCGAGGCTGCGGCCACCAGCGACTGCCCGTCGCCGAGCGCCACCGAGGAGGCGGCGGTGGCCGACTCGATGGCGACCAGCTTCACGAGCCCAGCTCCGGCAGCTCGCGGTCGACCCACGACCCACGAGCGGTCAGGGTGATGTCGCGCTCGTCGTCGCCCCGATGCTCGAACCGGACGTCGAGCCGGTCCTCGGGCAGGGCGGCCGAGATCGCATCACCCCACTCGATCGCCAGGGCGCCGTCGGCGGCCTCCTCGAGGGCGCCGATGTCCTCGAACTCCCCCATCGACCCGAGTCGGTAGGCGTCGACGTGGACCAGCGGCAGGAAGCCCGACTCGTGACGACGCATGAGGACGAACGTCGGGCTCGTGACGGGCTCGACGATGCCGAGCCCGTCGCCGATCCCCGAGACGAAGGCCGTCTTCCCGGAGCCGAGCGGACCCTCGAGCGAGAGGACGTCGCCGGGCCGTAGATAGGCGGCGATCGATCGGCCGAGGGCGCGGGTTTCGGCGTCCGAGGTCGACCGGAAGCGCAGGGTGGTCGTGCCGTCGGGCATCGGGCGGAGGATAGGCGCCGCCGCCGGGCCACTCAGCCGTCGACGGCGCGCTCGAGGGCTTCGGCGACGACCCAGAACACGACCTCGCCCAGGTGGTCGCCGTCGACGATGGGCCCACCCGACAGCCGGGCCACCAGGGCGAGGTCGCCATCGACCGAGCTGTGGGCCGGGCGCAGGAGGGCGGCGAGCGCGTCCTGGGCCCGCACGGCGAGCCGGTCGATCGAGCCACCGGACCCGTTCGTGGCGACGAGGACCAGCGTCGTGTTGGTGCCGAGCGGGGGCGGCCCTCCCGCCCAGAAGGGCGCGATCGGACCGAGACCGCCGCCCGTCAGGGGCCGCCCGTCCCGGGCCACCACGTCGCCGGCGGCGTTGGCGACCACCAACGCCCCCACCACCGCCTCGCCCACCGTCGCCGAGGCGGTGCCGAT
>CAZTLW010000014.1:0-28581 GCA_964614585.1 uncultured Acidimicrobiia bacterium
GGTTGTGAGCGTCGCCCATTCGCCAACCCAGGGTTGTCAGCGTCGGAATCCGACGCTCCCTCGGTTGGCATCATCAGCGGGTGGATGTCGCCCAACTCCGTGCCCACCTCCACGCCCTGTGCGACGTCGTCGGTGATCGGCGGCCCGGCAGCCGCGGCAACCGGCAGGCGACGGCCCACGTCGCCGAGGCCTTCGCCGCAGCCGGTTGGCAGGTGGACCGACCGAGGTTCGCGTGCCTCGACTGGCGCGGGGCGATCGGGCACCTCGACGTCGCCGGCACCCGGTTGGACGTCTCTCCCAGCCCCTACGGGCTCGGCGTCGATGCCACCGGGCCGATCCGACTCGTCGACGAGCCCGCCGGATTGGAACGACGCGACCTGACCGGCTCGATCCTCGTCCTGCACGGTTCGATCGCCACCGAGCCGCTGACCCCGAAGGGCTTCCCGTTCTACGGCGACGAGCGCTCCGAGCTCATCATCGCCGCCCTCGAGGCCGCCCGGCCGGCCGTCGTGCTGGCGGTGACAGGACGGTTCCCGTCGCTGTGTGGGGCACTCGACCCGTTTCCCCTGATCGAGGACGGCGACTTCCCGATCCCGACGGCCAACCTGCGCCCCGACGCCGCCGCCGACCTGTTCGACCACGAGGGCGCGATGGCACGGGTGGCCATCGACGCCGAGCGATGGGAGGCGCACGCCGAGAACGTGATCGCCACCCGTGGCCCCCGGAGTCCGAGGGTGACGGTGATCGCCCACGTCGACGCCAAGCCGGGGACGCCCGGTGCCGTGGACAATGCCGCCGGCGTCGTGGCGCTCATCGACCTCGCCGACCGGCTCTCGCCCCACCGCGGCGAGCTGCCGATTGGTGTCGAGTTGCTGGCGGTGAACGGGGAGGACCACTTCGCCGCTCCCGGGGAGGTCGACTGGCTGGCCGCCAACGGGTCGTCGCTCGACGACATCGAGCTCGTGGTGAACGTCGACGGGGCCGGCTACCGGGGCGGTCGGTCGGCGTGGTCGGCCTACCACCTCGACGACGCGCCGGCGACCCACGTCGCCGAGGCCTTCGCCCCGGTCGAGTCGCTGGCGCCCGGACCGGCGTGGTACCAGAGCGACCACGCCATCTTCGCCATGGCCGGCCGACCGGCGGTGGCGATCACCACGGATCGGGTCGACGAGATGCTCGAGACCCTGTTCCACGCCCCGACCGACACCCCCGACCAGGTCGACCTTGCGCTGGTGGCCGACGTTGCCGAGGGCATCGAGCGCCTCATCAGGTCCTGGCCCCCCGACGCCTGACGCTTCCAACCCAGGGTTGTGAGCGTCGGAAACCGACGCTTCCAACCCTGGGTCGACGAATGGCCGACGCTCACAACCCAGGGTTGGGGATGGGGTGGGGGGCCGCATGGGTGGCGCACCTACCCTCACCCGGTGAAATCCGGTGTGCTGCTGGCGCTCGGCGCCTACCTCTTCTGGGGCCTGTCGCCGCTCTTTTGGAAGCTGCTCTCGGACGTGCCGGCGGTCGAGCAACTGGCCCACCGCATCGTCTGGTCGCTGCCGCTGCTCGTCGTCGCCGCGACCATCACCCGCGGGATCCGCAGACTCGGTGGGGTCGACCGACGCGGCTGGGCCCGCTTCCTGGCGGGCGGGCTGCTCCTGTCGGTCAACTGGGGCGTCTTCGTGTGGGCGGTGGCCTCCGACCGGGTGGTCGAGGCGTCGTTGGGCTACTACATCAACCCCCTCGTCTCGGTGGCCCTCGGGGTCGTGGTGCTCGGGGAGCGCCTCCGGCCCAAGCAGTGGACGGCGGTGGGACTCGCCGCCGCCGGGGTCCTCTACCTCGCCATCCGGCTCGGCGAGGTGCCGTGGGTCTCGCTCGCCCTCGCCTTCTCCTTCGGCCTCTACGGCCTCCTCCAGAAGCGGCACGGGGCGGTCGGCCCCTGGGCCTCGCTCGGCGCCGAGATCATGTGGCTGTGGCCGGTCGCCCTGGGTGCCATCGTCGTGTGGGGTGTCGACGGGGCGGGCTCGCTCGGATCGGGCGCCGCGACGACCACCTGGCTGTTGCTGACGGGGCCGGTGACGATCACCCCCCTGCTGCTCTTCGGCGCGGCCGCCCGCCGCATCCCCCTGACCACGATCGGCCTGCTCCAGTACGTCGCCCCCACCATGCAGTTGTTGCTCGGGGTGTTCGCCTTCGGGGAGCCGATGCCGATCGAGCGGCTGGTCGGCTTCGTCTTCGTCTGGATCGCCGTGGCCCTCTATCTCTGGGATCTCCGCACCAGCCCGTCGGCCGATGCCATGGCGCCCACCTAGAAGACCTCCTGGACCCAGGGCGGGATCGGCCAGCGGAAGAGGCGATCGACGGCCCGCACCGCCTCAGGAGTCCCGCCGAGGCGACCGGCCCGGGCGAGGACCTCGGCACCGAACCCACCCATGAGGAGCGTGCCGAGCGTGTCGACGCCCATGGAGACCGCCGCCACTTCGTCGGTGCGGGTGACGGTGGCGGCACCGCCCGACGCCTCCAGCCGCCATCGGCCCGTCACGTCCTCGTACCACGGGTCGTGGACCTCGAGGACGATGGCGCCGTCGACGTCCCAGCGGCGCGCCTCGAGGCAGGCGCGGACGTCGAGCGGGCGCACCCAGAGGGCGTCGGACTCCTGCCGCTCGAGCTTGCGAGGGTCGGCGAGCCACCAGCGCAGCAGGTCGCCCGA
Source organism: uncultured Acidimicrobiia bacterium (assembly GCA_964614585.1). Classification (GTDB taxonomy): domain Bacteria; phylum Actinomycetota; class Acidimicrobiia; order Spongiisociales; family JAENVV01; genus JAHEFX01. The sequence continues at coordinate 2,702 of CAZTLW010000014.1, forward strand.
CGGCCGACGGGGTGCCTTGATCTCCGTGACCAGGTCGACGCCGAAGAGGAACTGCCACAACGCTTGCTCGGCATCCGGGTCGATGCCGAGCAACTCGCTGGTGATGAGTTCGAGCCCCTCGGGGCCGCCCTTGGTGCGCCAGAACGCGTAGCCGACGTCCTCCCCATCCCGGCGGTGGATGACGATCCGTCGCGGCGTGTACCCCGAGCGATGCCGTTCGGGATCCTGGAGGATGCGGTTGCGCCACCAGTGGTCGGTGCGCTCGAACGTGCCGGGTCGGTCGGCGGTCGCCGCCGAGAAGATCGGCGGGAGCACCTCGGCCGCCTCCGCCGCGTCGACCAGGCGCATCCGACCGGTGATGTCCGGGGGGTCGGCGAGCACGGCATGGCGCCTCGGGAGGGTGAGCCGCCAGTCGTCGGAGGCGATGCCGTACCCGAACCGGCCGTAGATGGTCGCCTCGCTGGCCCACAGCGCCGCCATGGCCGAACCGGCCTCGCGCTCGCGGTCGAGGTGGTCACGCATGAGGCGGCGGAGGAGGCCCTGGCGGCGGTGGGTCGGCATGACCGTCACCACCGTGGTGCCGCCGGTGGGCACGGTCGCCCCGCCGGGGAGCCGCATCCGCAGCGGGAACGAGCCGAACGTCGCCACGATCTGGTCGTCGTCCCAGGCGGCCGTCAGCCAATCGGGGTCCCAGAACCCGCGGGCCTCGTCGAGGTCGTCGTCGGCCGGGTCGAAGGAGAACGGCACCCCCATCGCCCGGAAGAAGTCCTCGAGGCGATCGGCGGGGACCGGCCCGATGCGGGCGACGCTCATCCGCCGGCGGTGGTGACGGCCGCCGTGACGGCGTCGGAGAACGCCTGGGTGGCCGCCTCGAGGTCGGCGATCGACTGCCGACGGTTGTCGGCCGAGCCCTCGTCGGAGGACTCGAGCCAGGTGAGCGCCCCCTGCGCCGCGGTGAGCGGCGCCGCCGCCGCATCGACGACGGCCTGGTGGGGCTCGGCCAGGTCGGCGCGACCGGCCGGCGGCGCGGAGGCGGTCACGGACCCGGACCAGGTCTCGAGCTCCGCCACCGCGGCCTCGAACGCATCGACGGTGGGCGTGTAGCCGACCTCGTCGGCGTCCCACGCCTCGTTGGCGGCCACGAGGTCGCCGGAGATCCGCTGGAGGTCGGTGTCGAATCCCTGCAACTGCTCGATGTAGGCGGCGGTCTCCGGATCGGTCTCGCCACCCTCCCCACCCTCGCCGGGCACGGTCGTGTCGATGACCTCGAGGGTCGTGCTCGTGGTGCCGTCGAGGTCGACGCCACCGCCGGCATCGCCGTTCCCGCCGTCGGCGGCTCCGTCGATCGACGAGACGAAGACATAGGTGAACCCGACCATCGCCACGATGATGAGGGGCAGGATCCAGCGGCCGGGCTTCGGGTCGGGTTTCGCGTCCATCGGGTCGAGAACGATAGCCGAGGGGCCTCCCATCGCCCGGCTCCGGCCGCCGACCCCCTTGTCGGGTGCCCGGTGGTGCCATACGGTGGGCGTGCCGCACTTCCCCCGGAGCTGTTGGAGGGGACCGTGGATCGACCACCCGCCGAGGGACCGGACGAGCGCTACGAGCGCATCCCGTGGGAGCAACTCATGCCACCGCCGGGCGGCGATCGACGACGGTGGGTGCTGGGCGGGGCCGCCGCCCTCGTCGTCGTGGCCGTGGTCGGGTTCTCGCTCGGTGCTGCCGGGGAGCCGAGCCCCGCGCCCACCGCCCTGCCGCCCCCGACCACCCTCGCCGTCTCGGCACCCCCGCCGCCACCGGTGCCCATCGACGCACCGGTGGCATCCAACCCGCCGGCCGAGACGCCGCTCGGGACGTCGGCCTCGAGTGCCCCCCTGCCGACCGAGGCCGACCTGCGCGCCGAGCCGTCGTCCGATCCGGTGGCCGACGCGCTGGCCGCCCATCTCGCCTCGGTCTGGACCACGGAAGCCACCACCGTCGACCACGTCTCGGTGCGACGTCTCCCCGACGGTCGGTACCGGGCCGTGCTGGCGGCGGCCGAGGTCGGTCCCAGCGGACGTCGCCCGGTCGACCCGATCGGGGTGGTGGCCTCCGCCCGCCTGGCGGGGGACGAGGTGGTCGTGGACCACCTGCAGCCGGTCCACGTGCCAGCCGTGGCGGTGGCCACGCCGCAGGGAGCGGTGGGAACGGTGCCCGACCCGGTTCGTGACGCGATCGCGTCCGCCATCGCCCCGTGGCCGACGGCGACGGTCGCCGCCGTCGGGATGGACGCCGGTCGGTGGTGGGTGGAGGCGGTCGTCGCCCTGCCGGGAGGGTCGACCGTCCCGATCGTCCTCTGGCCCGACCTGGGGGTCGGGCTCGGGGCCGGGGGGTAGGCCGGGGGCTAGAAGTGGCTCTCTAGGATCGCCGTCACCTCGGGTGAGATGGCGTCCCAGTCGGCGTCGGGGCCCTTGGTCACCGTCACGAAATCCGCCGTGAGGAAGATGCTCGTCACCCCGTCGATCGCCACCAGTGCGTCCGTCACCGGATCCCCTTCGGGGGCGTCGGCGGTGACGGTCCTCGGTCCCCCCACCGGGGTCCCGACGGAGAACTTCATCGCATTCGGATTGGGTGTGGTCTCGACTGAAACGGGCATGGCGCCGAGCGTACCGCCGGGCGGTGGCCGATGACGCTCGGCATCGACGTCGGCGGCACCTTCACCGACGTGGCCCGCTGGGATGGTCGCCGGCTGACCGTCGCCAAGACCTCGACGACCACCGACCAGGCCGACGGGGTCGTCACCGGGGCGACCCGGGTCCTCGCCGACGGGCCCGACCCGCTCCTCGTGCACGGCACGACCGTGGCCACCAACGCCCTGCTCGAGCGACGCGGGGCCCGGACCGCGCTCGTGACCGACGCCGGGATGGTCGACGTGGTGGCGATCGGCCGCCAGGACCGTCCCTCGCTCTACGACAGCTTCGCCGACCGCGCCGAGCCGCTCGTGCCCCCATCCCGGCGGTTCGCCCTCGCCGGTCGGGCGCGGGTGGACCAGTCGTCCCGTCCCGCCCCCGCGGAGCTCGCCGAGCTCGCGGCGATGGTCGCCGACGTGGCCCCCGAGGCGGTGGCCGTCGCCTGCCTGTACCCCTTCCTCGACCCCACCCGCGAGGCAGCGGTCGCCGAGGCGCTCGCCGGGCTGGGGGTCCCGGTCTCCCGGTCGTCGGAGGTCGCCAACGAGTTCCGGGAGTTCGAGCGGACGGCCACCACGGTGCTCAACGCCTTCCTGGCGCCCGAGGTCGCGCGCTACCTGTCCCATCTCGCCGTCCGGGCCGCCGACGAGGGCCTGCCACCCCACGTGCTCGTCATGCGGTCGTCGGGTGGGCTCATGGGCCTCGACGCCGCGATGGCCCTCCCCGTCGCGGCGCTCTTGTCGGGGCCCGCCGGCGGTGTGGTCGCCTCGGCCGCCCTCGGGGCGGCCCTCGGCGACGACCGACTCATCTCCTTCGACATGGGTGGCACCTCCACCGACGTCTGTCGGATCGAGGGCGCCGTGCCCGAGGTCGCCTACGAACGTTGGATCGGCGGCTTTCCCGTCCGGACGCCCGCGGTGGCCGTGCACACCGTCGGTGCGGGCGGCGGTTCCCTCGGGTGGGTCGATCCCGGTGGCGCGCTCCGTGTCGGTCCCCGGTCGGCCGGCGCCCACCCGGGCCCGGCCGCCTACGGCAGGGGTGGCGCCGAGCCCACCGTCACCGATGCCAACGTCGTCCTCGGTCGACTCCCCGGCGACCTCACGCTCGGCGATGCCGTCGCGCTCGACGCCGATGCCGCCAGGACCGCCCTCGGCCGGCTCGGGGATGCTCTCGGCCTCGGGCCGGTGGCGGTCGCCGAAGGGATGCTGGAGGTCGTGGAGGCGACGATGGAGCGGGCGATCCGGGCCGTCTCCGTGGAGGAGGGCGCCGACCCCCGTCCGGCCCGACTCGTCGCCTTCGGTGGCGCCGGCGGGCTGCACGCCACCGCCCTCGCCCGCCGCCTCGAGATGGCCGGGGTCGTCATCCCGCCCCATGCCGGGGTGTTCTCGGCGGTGGGTCTCCTCCTCGCCCCGCCCCGGGAGGACGCCGCCCGCTCGGTGGCCATCGGCGAAGGAGATGCCGCCGCCCTCGACCGAGCTCTCGAGGAGGTGCTGGTCGAGGCGCGGGCAGGGCTGGCGGCGATGGGCCCGCGCCCGGCGGCGGCCGAGACGGTGGTCGACGTCCGCTACCGCGGCCAGTCGCACGAGACCCCGGTGCCCCACCGACCCGGTGACGGGTGGGACCGGCTCGCCGAGCGGTTCCATGCCCGACACCGCGAGCGAAACGGCTTCGCTCGGCCCGAGGACCCCATCGAGGTCGTGACGGTCCGGGCCGTGGCCACGGCCCCTCCGGCGATGACCTGGGACGACCTGCCGGTGGTCGAGCCCCGCGGACCCCGGGAACTCGGCGCCCGCCCGGTCCGGATCGACGGCGCCGACCGGGAGGTGCCCCTCGTCGCCCGCCGCGGCTTGGGGCCCGGTGAGCGCCTCGTCGGGCCGGCGGTGGTCGTCGAGGGTGAGGCGACGACGCTGCTCGGCCCCGACGAGGTGGCGGTCGTCCATCCGTCCGGCGCCCTGGAGGTGTCGTGGTGACCTCGCCGGTGACCCTCGAGGTGGCGCGCAACCAGTTGGCATCCGTTGCCGATGAGATGGGCCTCGTGCTGCGGCGCACGGCCTACTCGCCGAACATCAAGGAGCGAGCGGACTGCTCGGCGGCGGTGTTCGACGCCGCCGGCGAGATGCTCGCCCAGGCCGAGCACATCCCGGTGCACCTCGGGTCGATGCCCGAGTCGGTGGCGGCGGTGCTGGACGCCTTCGGCCACGACCTCGACCCGACCGCCCAGTACGCGGTCAACGACCCCTTCGCCGGTGGCACCCACCTCAACGACCTCACCCTCGTCCGCCCCGTCGCCCACGGCGGGAAGCGCATCGGTTTCGTGGCCAACCGCGCCCACCACGCCGACGTCGGGGGCGAGGCCCCGGGGTCGATGCCCGCCCATGCCACCACCGTCGACCAGGAGGGTCACCGGGTGCCCCCCACGCTGGCGGTCCGCGACGGCCGGTGGGAGCCCGGGTTCCTCGAGCCGTTCCTCGCCGCCACCCGCACCCCCGCCGAGCGTCGCGGCGACCTGTCTGCCCAGCTCGGTGCCAACGAGATCGGTGCCCGACGACTGGCCGAGCTCGTCGAACGCGAGGGCCGGGATCGGTTCGCCCGGGTCACGATCGCCCTGCTCGACTATGGCGAGCGTCGCATGCGGGCCGCCCTCGAGTCGCTGGAGGACGGCCGCCACACCTTCTCCGACGTCATGGAGTTCGGCGACGAGCTGCTGGCGGTCCGGGTGGCGGTGACCGTCGACGGGGGGTCGCTCGAGGCCGACTTCTCGGGGACGGCCGACCAGGTGGCGGCCAACTTCAACGCCCCCGAGGCCGTGACCCGCTCCGCCCTGTACTACGCGGTGCGGGTGGCCACCGACCCGACGATCCCTGCCAACGGGGGGTGCTATCGGCCGATCTCGCTCGTCACGACGCCGGGCTCGCTCGTGTCGGCCCTGCCCCCGGTGGCGGTCGCCGCCGGCAACGTCGAGACGAGCCAGCGGGTCGCCGACGTCGTCCTCGGCGCCCTCGCCCCGGTGGCGGGCGACCGGGTGCCGGCTGCCTCCCAGGGCACCATGAACAACGTGCTCGTCGGCAATGACCGGTTCGCCTACTACGAGACGGTGGGCGGGGGCCAGGGGGCCCGTCGGGGCCGGGATGGGCAGTCGGGCATCCAGACCGGCATGACCAACACGAAGAACACCCCCATCGAGTCGCTCGAGGCCCACTATCCGTTCGTGGTCCGTCGTTACGAGCTGCGCTCGGGGTCGGGCGGTGCGGGTCGCTGGCGTGGGGGTGATGGCATCGAGCGGGAGCTCGAGTTCACCGAGGCGGCCACCCTCTCGCTCATGGGCGAGCGCCGCCGCGTGGGTCCCTGGGGGCTCGACGGCGGTGGTGTCGGGGCGACGGGGGAGGACTGGCTCATCCGCCCGGGTCGGGCGCCCGAGCGGCTCCCCGGCAAGGTCACGCTCGAGGTCTCGCCCGGTGACCGGCTCGTGGTGCGTACCCCCGGTGGGGGTGGGCTGGGTCGTCCCTAGGCCCGGCGGATTCGGATCGGCTCGAAGGTCGGGTGGGTGACCCAGACCGACCCGTCGTCGTCCTGGCGGATGACCGGCAGGATCGGCTCCGGCGCCGTCGGCCCACCGGCGGCGGCGACCGCGTCGGCCGCCCGGTCGAAGGCCGCGAGGGCCGCGAGGTTGCGGCGGGTCGGCGGGACCATGAACACCTCCCCGGCCTCGGCGGCCGCCAGCGCGTCGGCCGGCCTCGCCCACACCGAGTCGGTCATCTCGACGTCGTCGTGGTCGGCGTCCTGGGTCGTGGGCGCCTCCACCGCGAAGAACCACGTGTCGAATCGCCGCGGCTCGACCACCGGCGTGACCCACCGGGAGGTGAGGGCGAGCGGGTCGGTGGCGAGGACGAGTCCCTGCTCGGCGAGCCACGGACGCCAGTCGTAGCGGTCGGCTCGGTCGTGGAGGCGGCGGCGCACGGCCGTCGCCGAGGGCCCGGTGACGAACTCGTCGTCGACGAGCACCCCGTTCCGGGTCGCCAACAGCACACCGGCCTCCTCGAAGAGCTCGCGCACCGCCGCCACCCGGAGTGGCAGCAGGTCGGCGTCGGGGTCGTCGACCAACTCGGGCGGCATGCCTCGGTCGGTGTCGTCGACCACCCCGCCGGGGAACACGTAGGCGCCGGCCATGAACGCCGCCCCGGCGCCGCGACGCTGGAGGAAGACCTCCGGTCCGTCCGGGGTGTCCCGGAGCAGGATCACGGTGGCCGCATCGAGGGCGGGGGCGGGCTCGGCCATGGGGCCACGCTACGCCGTGGCCCGGACTTGCCAGACTGGGGTGGGTGATCGCGGTCTGCCATCCCGACACCGTCTGCCCGCCGGGTCACCTCGCCGAGGTGCTCGCCGAGGCCGACGTCCCATGGGGCTCCGTGCGATTCCACGCCGGCGACGCCCTCCCTGCCGACCCGGAGGCCGTGGTGGTGCTCGGTGGTCGCATGGGTGCCTACGACGTCGCCGACCACCCGTGGATACCGGTGGTCGAGGCGTGGCTCGCCGGGCTCGTCGACCGGGACGTGCCCGTGTTGGGCATCTGCCTCGGCGCCCAGCTCCTCGCCGAGGCCCTCGGAGGGAGGGTGCGGCGGGCGGATCGTCCCGAGGTCGGACTGCGTGACCTCGAGGTCGTCGCCGACGATCCGCTGGCGGCGTGGTTGGACGGTCCCTGGGTGCTCATGCATCGGGACGTGTTCACGCCCCCGCCGGGTGCCACGCTCGTGGCGCGCACCGCCCATCCGGCCTGCTTTCGGATCGGGTCGGCGTTCGCCCTCCAGCCCCACCCCGAAGCGCCTGCCGCCACCGTGGCCGGTTGGCTGGCCGAGGCGACCGAGGTGGTGGCCGACTCCGGCGTGGATGCCACCGCGATGACGGCCCGGCTGGCGGCGGAGTCGGCGGATCTCGCCGAGCGCGGCCGGGCCCTGCTCGGGGCTTGGCTCGACGAGGCGCTCGGCCGTCCCGATCGGTCCTCGTCGCCACCCGGCTTGCTGCCAAAATCCGAGCCGTCCTAGCCTTCTTACTTCGTGAGGGGATTTCTCAGCAACAGGGGGACCTGGATCGCGGTCGCCGTCATCGTCCTCGTCGGGGTCACCGGCGCGGTGGCCTGGTCGTCGCTGTCGTCCGAGGACTACGACCCCGGGTCGGCGTCGTCGGCCATCGAGGCGATCCCCGACGAGGTGCGCACCAGCATCGCCGCCGACATCGAGGCCTCCGAGAGCGCCGAGGCCACGATCCCCGACGAGGTGGAGGAGGACCCGCTCGAGCCGTTCGCCACCCCGTCCACCGAGAACCCATTCACGGTCTCGCCCCCGCTCCCCGACGACCTGTACGAGTCGTACCTCCTCATCGGCACCGACGAGTCCGGCCTTCGGGCCGACGTCATCATCGACGTCCTCATCCCCGCCGATGGTGGCGACCCGGTGCTCGCCTCCATCCCCCGCGACCTGTTCGTCGAGAACCCGTGCACCGAGACCTACACCCGCATCAACGCCACCCTCAACGGCTGCGGTGACTTCCTCGAAGGTCCGGCGCTCCTGTCGTTGGCCGTGCAGCGGTTCACGGGGATCGAGGTGGATGCGTTCGCGATCGTCGACTTCGACGGGTTCGAGGAGATCGTCGACTCCGTGGGCGGCGTCGAGGTCTGCTTCGAGTACCCCACCCGCGACCGCGATGCCGAGCTCGACGTGCCGGCGGGCTGTCAGGTGCTCGACGGTGAGACGGCGTTGGCGTGGGCCCGGTCCCGCAAGACGCTCGAGTTCCGCGACGGCGGGTGGCGCGGCACGGGCGCCGACGACTTCTCGCGCCAGGCCCACCAGCAGGAACTGCTCTTCGCCCTTGCCGACCGGGTGGCGTCGTTCGGGTCGATCGGCCGACTGAGCCAACTCGCCCAGGCGACCTCCGACGCGGTGCGGCTCTCCGACGGGTTCGGGATCACCAACGCGGTGTCGACGGTCTGGGAGTACCGGAATCTCGAACCCGCCGACGTGGCGCGGGTGTCCCTCGAGACGAAGCCGTTCGTGACCTCGTACGGGGCCTATGTCCTCGAGCCCACCCGGTACTTCAACGAGTTGCTCGCCGAGATCCACCCGTTCGCACTCCGCGAGGTGATCTCGGTCGAGGCCGTCGACGACGTCGACGACGTCGACGGGGGCTAACCGCCCCGGTACTCGGCGACGAGCAGGCGCTTGAAGAGCTTGCCCGTGGGGTGGCGGGGCAATTCGTCCCGGAAGGCGACCGACCGGGGGCACTTCAGGCCGGACAGCCGTTCCCGGCAGTAGGCGATGAGCTCGGCCTCGAGGTCCGGGCCCGCCTCGTCCATCGAGGTCGGCTGGACGATCGCCTTGACCTGCTCGCCCCGTTCGGGGTCCGGCACGCCGATCACCGCCACGTCGGCCACCTTCGGGTGCAGGGTCAGCACGTTCTCGGCCTCCTGGGGGTAGACGTTGACCCCGCCGACGATGATCGTGTGGGCTCGTCGGTCGGTGAGGTGGAGGAAGCCGTCGGCATCGAGGTGGCCGATGTCGCCGAGCGTCGACCAGCCGTTCGGCAGGTGCGCGTCGGCGGTCTTGGCCTCGTCGCCGTGGTAGCGGAAGCGGGGCCCGTCGGAGAAGTAGACGGTGCCGGTCTCGCCCGGGCCGAGCTCGCGGCCGTCGTCGTCGACGATGTGGACCGTCCCGAGCACCGCCCGGCCCACCGTCCCGGGATGGGCCAGCCAGTCGTCGGGCGAGGCGTACACGAACCCGTTGCCCTCGGTGCCGGCGTAGTACTCGTGGATGATGGCCCCCCACCAGTCCAGCATCCGCCGTTTGACCTCGATCGGGCACGGGGCGGCGGCATGGACCGCCACCCGGAGGCTCGAGAGGTCGTGCCGCTCGGCCTCGTCGGGGGGCAGTTTGAGCATGCGTACGAACATGGTCGGCACCCACTGGGCGATGGTCACGCGGTGGTGCTCGATCGCCGCCAGTGCCTCGGTGGGGTCGAAGCGTGGCATGACGACGACGGTGCCGCCGAGTTCGTGGTGGGCGATGCAATAGCGCATCGGGGCGGCGTGGTAGAGGGGCGCCGGTGACAGGTACACGCTGTCGGCGTCGGAGCCGAAGAGTCGCACCACCAGCTTCGTGAGGGTGCTCGGCTCCGCCCCGATCGGGTGGCCCGGGAGCGGCGGTTTGACCCCCTTGGGACGACCGGTGGTGCCCGACGAGTAGAGCATGTCGCTCCCCGTCGGGCGGTCGTCGAGTGGCTCGGCGGACCGGTCGGCGATGGCGTCCTCGAGGGGCTGGTAGCCCGGGGCCTCGCCACCCACGACCCAGTGGTGCTCGAGCCGGTCGGGGAGGTGCTCGGCGAGGTCGGCGGCGAGCTCGGGAAGTGCGGCGTCGACCACGAGCGCCGCGGCGCCGCAGTCGTCGACGATGTGGGCCACCTCGTGGGGCATGAGCCGGGTGGAGATGGCCGTGTAGTAGAGGCCGGCGTAGCGGGCACCCCACACGACCGGGAGGAACTCGAGGCGGTTGGTCACCACCAGGGCGACGTGGTCGCCGGGTCCCAGCCCGATCGAGCGGAAGAGCCGTGAGATCCGATTGGCCATGGCCTCGAGCTCGGCGTAGGTGAGCGAGCCGGACCCGTCCGACATCACGATCGCCGGCTTGTCGGGTGTCACGGCTGCGTGGTGGCCGGGGTGGAAGCGGGCGGTCACAGGATGTCCCCGGGGGCGTAGGCGGACGCCTCCGGGAAGCGGCGGGCCAGGTCGGCCACCCGGGCGGTGAAGGCATCGACCTGCTCGGCGGCACGGCCGGTGAAGGACGCCGGGTCCGCCACGGTGGCGGCGACCGTCGCCTCGTCGAGCGGCAGGTCCGGATCGGCGGCGACCTCGGCGAGGAACGGGTTGTGGCCGTCGGGCGCCTCGCGCAGGTGCCGGGCGGCGGCGATGGCGTGGCGGCGGAGGGCGGCATGGGCCTGCTCGCGGCCCGCCCCGGCGCGGACGGCGGCGGTGAGTAGACGGGTGGTGGCGAGGAACGGGAGGTAGGTGTCCAGCTCACGACGGATGACGGCGGGGTAGGCGCCGAACTCGTCGAGCACGGTGAGGAAGGTCTCGAAGGCGCCGTCGGCGGCGAACGCGGCGTCGGGGAGGACGACCCGTCGCACGACCGAGCACGAGACGTCGCCCTCGTTCCACTGGTTGCCCAGCAGCGACCCGGCCATGACGACGTGCCCCGACAGGATGGCGACGAACCCCGAGATGCGCTCGGAGCTGCGGGCGTTCATCTTGTGCGGCATCGCCGACGACCCCACCTGGCCCTCGGCGAACCCCTCGGTGGCGAGATCGGCGCCCGCCATCAGCCGGATGGTGGTGGCCAGGTTGGCCGGCCCCGAGACGAGTTGGGCGAGGGCGGTGACCGCGTCGAAGTCGAGCGATCGGGGGTAGACCTGGCCGACGCTGGCGGCGACCCGGGCGAAGCCGAGGCGCTCCGCGACCCGGGCCTCGAGCTCGTCCACCCGGTCGGCGGAACCGAGCAGGTCGACGAGATCGGCCTGGGTGCCGACCGGGCCCTTCAACCCCCGCAGCGGGTAGCGGCCGAGCAGGTCCTCCACCCGGTCGACGGCGATGAGGAGCTCCTCGCCGGCGGTGGCGAACCGCTTCCCGAGCGTCGTCGCCTGGGCCGGCACGTTGTGGCTGCGGCCGGCGATGGTGAGGTCCCGGTACTGCTCGGCCCGGGCGGCGAGGCGGACGAGGGCGGCGACGGCCTTGTCGCGGACCAGGGCGAGGGAGCGTCGGACCTGCACCTGCTCGACGTTCTCGGTGAGGTCGCGGGAGGTGAGGGCCTTGTGGATGTGCTCGGCGCCCGCCAGGGCGTTGAACTCCTCGATGCGGGCCTTCACGTCGTGGCGGGTCACCCGCTCCCTGGCGGCGATCGAGTCGAGGTCGACCCGGTCGACGACCGCCCGGTACGCGGCGATGGCGCCGTCGGGGACGGCCACCCCCAGCTCGGCCTGGGCCTCGAGCACCGCGATCCACAGCTCGCGTTCGGCGACCACCTTCGCCTCCGGCGACCAGAGGTCGGCCATGGCGGGGGAGGCGTATCGCTGGGCGAGGACGTTGGGGATGGCCACGGGCGGGAGCGTACCGGGGGCCTACGCTCCTCGCCGATCCCGAGGAGGTCCCCGATCCGGTCACTGAGCCCCGAGCGCGCCCGTCGCCTGGCCCTCGGCGCGCAGGGCTTCGCCCGGGCCCGGCCGACCGGACGGGTGGACCGGCGCCACCTCCGCCGGGTCATGGACCACCTCCGGGTGCTGCAGTTGGATTCGGTGAACGTGACGGTGCGGTCCCACTACATGCCCCTCTTCAGCCGGCTCGGGCCCTATCGCCGGGGGCTCATCGACGAGATGGCCTACGACGACCGGGCGTTCTTCGAGTACTGGGGCCACGAGGCGTCCTTCGTGCCGATGGCGCTCCACCCGGCCATGCGCCATCGCATGGCGCGCCTCGGCCGATGGCGATGGGTCGCCCGCATGCGGGACGAGCACCCGGGGTTCATCGAGGCGGTGGAGGCGGAGGTCCGCGCCCACGGACCGCTGACGGTGCGCGACCTCGAGGACCCGGGCGAGCGCTCCGGCCCCTGGTGGGGGTGGGGGAAGGGCAAGCTGGCGCTCGAGTACCTCTTCGCCACCGGGCGGCTGGCGGTGGATCGCCGGGTCGACTTCACCCGCTTCTACGCCGCACCCGAGGCCGTCTTTCCCGCCGACGTGCTCGCCGCCGAACCGCTCGACGACCGGGAGGCCCACCGGGTGCTCGCCCTCGATGCCATGGCGGGCCTCGGGGTGGCGACCATCAAGGACATCGGCGACTACTGGCGGCTCAAGGTGCCCGAGCTGCGCCCGGTGCTCGCCGACCTCGTGGCGACCGGCGACCTGGAGCAGGTCGAGGTCCCCGGGTGGCGGGGCCCGGTCTACCTCGACCCGACGGCGTCCGTGCCCCGCCGGGTCGAGGCCCGGGCGCTGCTCACGCCGTTCGACCCGGTCGTGTGGAATCGGGAGCGGGCACTGCGCCTGTTCGACTTCCACTACCGGATCGAGATCTACGTGCCCGAGCCCAAGCGCCGGTGGGGCTACTACGTCTATCCCTTCCTGCTCGGCGACGAGCTGGTGGGACGGGTCGATCTGAAGGCCCACCGCGATCGCGGGGTGCTGGAGGCCCGTGCCACCTGGCTCGAGCCCGGCCACGACCCGGCCCACGTCGCCCGGGAGCTGGCCGAGGAGCTGGCGACCATGGCCGAGTGGTTGGGCCTGGGCGAGGTGGCGGTGGCACCGAAGGGCGACCTGGCGGGAGCGCTGGCGCGGGTGGTGTGATGGGCTCGCTCCGCTCGCCGTATCAAGTACCGAGTACCGAGTACCGAGTACGGCGCCCATCGATGGTTCGGCCCGGTGGCGACGAAGAGGATCCCCCCGACGGGGGGATGGGACCCGCCGAGGAGCGCCAGCGACGAGGTGGGAGGGGGGCGGTGCCAGAGAGCGGCGAGGATCCCGTCAACGTCAGCCCTTCGAGCGCGGTACCCAGTACTCGGTACTCGGTACCGCGCCCGTCAGGGCGCCGCGATGTCGGTCCGGAATCGTTGTTGCTTCCACCGGATCCGGCCGGCGGCGTCGTACGCCCGCGCTCGCGCCTCGGCCACGTCGTCGCCCAGCCCGACCACGCTGAGGACTCGGCCCCCGGCGGTGCGCAGCACGCCGCGCTCGTCACGGGTGGTGCCGGCGTGGAACACCAGCACGTCGGGGTCGTCGACCTCGCCGAGGCCGGAGATGGCGTCGCCGGTGCGCGGTGACTCGGGGTAGCCGCCCGCCGCGAGCACGACGTTCACGGCAGCGCGACCCGAGAAGTCCAACGGCGTCGGGTCGAGCCGGCCGGCGGCGGCATCGGCCAGCACCCCCAACAGGTCGGTCTCGAGGAGCGGCAGGACGGCCTGGGTCTCGGGGTCCCCGAGCCGGCAGTTGAACTCGATCACCTTCGGCCCCTCGGCGGTGAGGGCCAGCCCGGCGTACAGGAACCCCCGGTACGGCGTGCCGTCGGTCGCCATCTGCCGCAGCGTCGGCATGACGACCCGGTCCATCACCTCGTCGACGAGTCCCTCGGGGAGGTCGGCCACCGGGGAGAAGGAGCCCATGCCGCCGGTGTTCGGCCCCTCGTCGCCGTCGGCGAGGCGCTTGTAGTCCCGGGCCGGTTGCAGGGGGAGGGCCCGCTCGCCGTCGCAGATCGCGAACACGCTCAACTCCGGGCCGTCGAGGTGCTCCTCGACCACCACCGAGGCGCCATCGCCGCCGAAGCTGCCCGTCAGGCACCGGTCGACCCAGTCCTCCGCCGCGACGAGGTCCTCGGTGACGAGGACGCCCTTGCCGGCCGCCAGGCCGTCGGCCTTCACGACGTGGGGCCCCGCCGTCCTTCGCAGGTGGTCCTTGGCCGCCGCCGCGTCGGTGAAGACGGCATACGACCCGGTCGGCACCCCGGCCCGGGCCATCACGTCCTTGGCGAACGACTTCGAGGCCTCGAGCCTGGCGGCGGCCCGACCGGGCCCGAAGGCGGTGACCCCCATCGAGGTGAGCGCGTCCACCACCCCCGCCGCCAGCGGTGCCTCGGGGCCGATGACGGCCAGGTCGACGCCCTCGGCCGCGGACAGCGCCGCCACCGCTCCGACGTCGGTCGGGGCCACGCCTTCGACGGTCGCCCCCAACTCGGCGAGGCCCGGGTTGCCCGGCAGGCACAGCAGCTCGTCGCAGGCCGGGCTCCTGGCCAGTGACCACCCGAGGGCATGTTCGCGCCCGCCACCCCCGACGAGCAGCACCTTCATCGCTCGATGACCTGCTGGCGCTCGGGTCCGACCGACACCCACCGGATGGGGACCCCGACGGCCTCCTCCACGAACTCGACGTAGTCCCGGGCGGCGGCGGGCAGGTCGCCGAAGGCCCGCACACCCGTCAGGTCGTCGCCCCACCCGGGCTGGGTCTCGTACCGCGGCTCGGCGACGGCGAGGTCACGGGAGATGACGGGGAACTCGTCGACGTCCGCTCCGTCGACCCGGTAGCCGACGGCCACGGGGATCTCCTCGAAGCCCGAGAGCACGTCGAGCTTCGTCATGAACAGCGCCGTGAGCGAGTTCACGCGGCAGGCGTAGCGCAGCGCGACGAGGTCGAGCCATCCCGGCCGGCGGCGACGCCCGGTGACGACCCCGAACTCGCCCCCGACCGACACGAGCCGCTCGCCGGCCTCGTCGTGGAGCTCGGTGGGGAAGGGGCCCTCGCCGACCCGGGTCTGGTAGGCCTTGGTGACGCCGACGACCTCGTCGATGTCCTTGGGACCGACGCCCGAGCCGGTGGCGGCCCCACCCGCCGTCGTGGAGGACGACGTCACGAACGGGTAGGTGCCATGGTCCACGTCGAGCAACGTGCCCTGGGCGCCCTCGAAGAGCACGTCGTGGCCCGCCACCACCGCCCGGTGCACGAGCAGGGCCGTGTCCGTGACCAGCGGCAGGATGCGGTCGGCAAGGGCGAGGTACTCGTCGGCGATGCCGGACGCGTCGAAGGTCTCGGCGTCGAAGGCGTCGAGGATCCGGTTCTTCTCCGAGGCGACCCGTTCGACCCGCTCGCGGAACCCGTCGGGGTCGAGGAGGTCCTGCACCCGGATGGCCGACGACCGGATGACCTTGTCCTGGTAGGCGGGCCCGATGCCCTTCTTGGTGGTGCCGATGGCGCCGGGCCCCCGCCGCGTCTCGTAGGCGACGTCGAGCTCCTTGTGCCACGGCATGATGAGGTGGGCATTGGGGCTGATCCGCAGCCGGGACGGGTCGATGCCTCGGTCGGTGAGCATGTCCAGCTCGGCCACCAGCACCGCCGGGTCGACGACGCAGCCATTCCCGATCACCGGGGTGGCGTCGGGGTTCATCACCCCCGAGGGGATCAGCGACAGGGCGAACCGCTCCTCGCCCACGATGATGGTGTGGCCGGCGTTGTTGCCGCCCTGGTAGCGGACCACGACGTCCGCCCCCTCGGCGAAGAAATCGGTGACCCGGCCCTTGCCCTCGTCACCCCATTGGGCACCCAGCACGACGGTGACGCCCATGTCGAACACGCTCCGATCGCAGAACGTGGCGGGAGGGTAACCGCACCGCGCCCGTCCCCAATCCGTCGCGGTGCCGTATCCTTCCCGGTATGCCCCGCATCCAGGCCGACACGGTCGCCGAGCACAAGCGGATGATCCGCCGCCGGCTGCTCGACGCGGCGATGGACGTCTTCGCCGACATCGGGTACGAGCAGACGACGTTCGCCGAGCTCGCCGCCGAGGCGGGGGTCGGGCGCACGACGATCTACGAGTACTTCCGGGACAAGGAGGACCTCCTCGCCACCCTCGTCGAGGAGGAGCTCCCGGCCACCTTCGAGGCCATGCTCGCCGCCCTGCCCGACGGGGTCCCCACGATCACGCGCCTCGAGGCGCTCGTGCGGGCCCTCGTCGAGTTCGTCGCCACCGACCCCACGCTCGGCTACCTGCTCCACCGCGAGGTGCCGAAGCTCTCGGGGGAGGCCCAACGCCGCGCCGAGGCTGCCCATGTCGCCCTCGTGGGCGAGTTCATCGGCCTCCTGCGGGCCGGCGTCGCCGAGGGGAGCCTCCGGCCCCTCCCCCTCGACGTGATGGGCCGGCTGCTCCAGGACTGCATCATGTCCGGCTCGAAGATCCTCATCCAGGCCCCGAACCCGTCCGACCGGCTCGGCGAGGTCACCGACACGGTCGTGGAGTTCGTCTTCGCGGGGATCGCCACCGCACGCTGACGGCCGGGCGGCTCGGAGCGCTGGTGCCGACCTATCCTCTCGGCCCACGCAGGCCGAGCGGGTGGTGAGATGAGCGAGAAGATCACGGGCGACGCGTTGGCATTCGACGACGTACTCCTCGTCCCCCGCCACTCGACGACGCTGCCGAAGGACGTCTCGACCGCCACGCGGTTCTCCCGGTCCGTGCCGCTCAACATCCCGCTCGTCTCCGCGGCGATGGACACCGTCACCGAGACCCGCATGGCGATCGCCATGGCCCGCCAGGGCGGTATCGGCGTCGTCCACAAGAAGATGTCCATCGAGGCCCAGGTGGACATGGTGCGCAAGGTGAAGCGCTCGGAGTCGGGGATGATCGTCGACCCCATCACCCTCCACCCGGGCGCCGTCCTCCAGGACGCCGAGGACCTCATGGCGTCCTACAAGATCTCCGGCGTGCCGATCATCGAGGCAGACGGCACGCTCGTGGGGATCCTCACCAACCGCGACATTCGCTTCGAGACCGACTTCGGCCAGCCCGTGGAGAGCCGGATGACCTCGGAGGGCCTCATCACCGCCCCCACCGGCACCTCCCTCGAGCAGGCCCGCGAGATCCTCCGAGAGCACCGCATCGAGAAACTCCCGGTCGTCGACACCGATGGCCGCCTCACCGGCCTCATCACCATCAAGGACCTCCAGAAACGCCTCGACTACCCGCTCGCCGCCAAGGACGACCTCGGTCGCCTCCGGGTCGCCGCCGCGGTCGGAGCCACCGACGAGTTGGACGAGCGGGCCGCCGGCCTCGTGGAGGCGGGCGTGGACGCGCTGGTCCTGGACTCCGCCCATGGCCACCACGAGGGCATCCTCGGGGCGCTCGTGCGGCTCAAGGAGCGGTTCGACGTCGACGTCGTGGCCGGCAACATCGCCACCGCCGACGGTGCCCGGGACCTGATCGACCGGGGCGCCGACGCCGTCAAGGTCGGCATCGGCCCCGGCTCCATCTGCACGACCCGGGTGGTGACCGGGGTCGGCATGCCCCAGCTGACCGCCATCCTCGACGCCGCCGCGGTCGCGCGGGAGGCCGGCGTGCCGGTCGTCGCCGACGGCGGCGTCAAACAGACCGGCGACGTGCCCAAGGCGCTCGCCGCCGGCGGTTCGACGGTCATGGTGGGCTCGATGCTGGCGGGCACCGAGGAGTCCCCGGGGGAGGAGATCCTCCGGGATGGACGGCGGTACAAGGCCTACCGGGGCATGGGCTCGATGGGGGCCATGGCCGGAGGCTCGGCCGACCGCTACTTCCAGGAGGACCAGCGCAAGCTCGTGCCCGAGGGCATCGAGGGCGTGGTGCCCTTCAAGGGCCCGGTCGGCGACGTGCTCTTCCAGATGGTCGGGGGCCTCCGTTCGGCCATGGGCTACTGCGGGGCGCCCGACGTGGCGACCCTCCAGGGGGACGTCGGCTTCGTCCGGATCACCCAGGCGTCGCTCATCGAGGGCCACCCCCACGACGTGCTCATCACGAAGGAAGCGCCGAACTACAGCGTCGAGCGGCGCTGAGGCGGCACCTCACCGATCGTCGACCACCAGAACCGGGCGATCTCCGCGTTCGCCCGGCGCGCCTCCGGCACCCATCGGGCGAGGGCATGCCAGACGTGCCACATGCCCGGGTACACCCGCAGGGTCGCCTCCGTGCCGGCGGCCCGGGCCTGCTCCCACACGCGCACCGAGTCGTCGAGGAGGATCTCGTCGTCGCCCACCTGCAGCAGCAGTGGGGGGAGGCCCGACAGGTCGGCGAACACGGGTGAGACGAGGGGATGGGTGGGCTCGGTGTCCCCGTGGTAGAAGGCGGCCACGTCCGCCATGAGATCGGGGATCAGCATGAACTCGCGGTCCGCTCGGGTGCGCAGCGACTCGCCGCTCCCGGTGAGGTCGGTCCACGCCGACATGGTGGCCACCGCCCCCGGGAGGGGGGCACCCCGGTCCCGAAGCGCGATCGCCAGTGCCAGCGCGAGCCCGCCCCCGGCCGAGTCGCCGGCCACGAGGATCCGTTCGGCGGGCACCTCGTCGGTCAGGGCCTCGAAGCAGGCGAGGACGTCGTCGAGCGCGGCGGGGAACGGGTGCTCGGGGGCGAGGCGGTACTCGGGGAGGAAGCCGGGGATGCCCACCGCATCGACGACCCACCCGGCGATCCCCCGGTGGCTCTCGCACGACCCGATGGCGTAGCCACCGCCGTGGAGGTAGAGGAGCCGTGCCGATCGGTCGGTGGCGTCGCCCTCCAACCACTCGCCGCCCACGCCACCGACCTCGGCGCGGTTGAAGTGCAGGTGGTGGGGCAGCCGCAGCAGACGACCCTGGTGGTCGAGCTCGGCCCGGGCCTGTTCGACCGTCCGCTCACCGCGGGGCACGATCGAGTTGCGGCGGGCGAGCTCGGTCACCATCACCTGTCGGGCGAACCGGGCGCGCAGCGAGGTCCCCATGATGCCGAGGTTACGCGGCCGCCGACCGGGTCCCGACACGTAGCCTGCGGCCATGACCCGCACCGTGTTCGCCGGCGGCTCCGTCTTCGACCCCGCCTCCGGCTCGTTCCAGGCCGCCGACGTCTTGGTCTCCGACAGCCGGGTGGTCGATGTGGGCGGCGACCTCGACGGCGACGACGGCATCGACTGCGCGGGCCGCTGGGTGCTGCCCGGGCTCATCGACGCCCACGTCCACCTGATGCTGCCCCATGTCGACTTCGGCCTCCTCGCCCAGACCCCGTTCTCCTACCGGTTCTTCCAGGCGATCGGCTCGATGGCGGCGACGCTCGCCACCGGGGTCACGACGGTCCGCGACGCCGGCGGCACCGACCTCGGGGTGAAGCGAGCCGTCGAGGCCGGGCTCGTAGCCGGCCCTCGCATGCAGATCTCCCTCACGATGCTGAGCCAGACCGGCGGCCACGGCGATGGCTGGCTGCCGAGCGGCGCCCACCTCGACCTGCTGCCCACCTACCCGGGGATGCCGGGTTCGATCGTCGACGGCCCGTTCGAGATGCGCCGCAAGGTGCGGGAGGTGCTGCGGGCCGGCGCCGACGTCATCAAGGTCGCCACCTCGGGCGGCGTGCTGAGTCCCACCGACGACCCCACCCACGCCCAC
Organism: uncultured Acidimicrobiia bacterium; assembly: GCA_964614585.1. Lineage (GTDB taxonomy): Bacteria > Actinomycetota > Acidimicrobiia > Spongiisociales > JAENVV01 > JAHEFX01. The sequence goes on from CAZTLW010000014.1 coordinate 22,309, forward strand.
TTTGCGATGGACGAGTTGGAGGTGCTCGTGGCCGAGGCCGCCTCCCAGGGGGCGTTCGTGATGGCCCACGCCCAGGCCACCGAGGGGATCAAGAACGCGGTGGCGGCGGGGATCCGCTCGATCGAGCACGGCATCTACCTCGACGACGAGGCGATCGACCGCATGCGCGAGGCCGGCACCTGGCTGGTCCCCACGCTGGTGGCCCCGCTCGGCGTGGTGCGGGCCGCCGACGCCGGGGCGGCGATCCCCGAGCAGTCGGTCCGCAAGGCCCGGGAGGTGGTGGAGGCCCATGCCGACTCGTTCCGGCGGGCGGTGGCCGGTGGCGTCCGGGTGGCGATGGGCACCGACTCGGCGGTGACGCCCCATGGCCGCAACCTCGACGAGTTGCCGCTCATGGCCGCCGGGGGGATGTCGCCGGTCGACGTGCTCCGGGCGGCGACCACCGGTGCCGCGGAACTCATGGGTTGGGAGGACCGGGTCGGGTCGCTCGAGCCGGGTCGTCACGCCGACCTCGTCGTGTGCGACGCCGACCCCCTCGCGGACCTCGCCGGGGTGCGTGACTCGATCGTCGGGGTGTACCAGGGCGGTCGGCGCGTCGCCTGAGCCGGGCGGATGCGACCCGGAGCCTGCTTCAATCGGGGTCGTGGCGGACGTGACGATCGACGAGGGGGGACCCAGCGCCGGTGGCTGGGTGAACCGGGGTAGGGCCGGGCGCAATCCCGACCACTTCTTCAACCGCGAGCTGTCGTGGCTCGACTTCAACCGACGCGTCCTCGCCCTCGCCGGCCGTGGGGATCTCCCCCTGCTCGAGTGGGCGAAGTTCCTCGCCATCACCCAGTCCAACCTCGACGAGTTCTTCCAGGTGCGCGTCGCCGGGCTCATGGAGCAGGTGGCGGCGGGGGTGACCCAGGCCCCGGCCGACGGGATGACGCCGAGCGAGCAGCTGTCGGCGATCGCCGCCGAGGTGCAGGCGATGTACACCGAGCTCGACCGGGTCTTCGTCGACGAGTTCATCCCGGCCATCGCCACCCAGTCCATCACCATGGTCGGCTACGACGAGCTCGCCGAAGCGGATCGCCGGGCGCTCGACCTCCAGTTCCGAGACCAGTTGTTCCCGGTCCTGACGCCGTTGGCGGTCGACCCGTCCCACCCCTTCCCCTACATCTCCGACCTGAGCCTCAACCTGGCGGTCCGCATCCGCGATCCCGAGGGCGAGACGAAGTTCGCCCGGGTGAAGGTGCCGCCGATCCTCGACCGGTTCCTGCCCACCGCCGACGGGACCCGTTTCGTCCGGCTGGAGGATCTCATCGCCGCCCACCTCGGAGACCTCTTCCCGGGCATGGAGATCGTCGACCACCACGCGTTCCGGGTCACCCGCAACGCCGACATCGAGGTGGAGGAGGACGAGGCCGACGACCTGTTGGAGGCGATCGCGACCGAGATCGCCCGTCGCCGCTTCGGGCGGGTCGTGCGCCTCGAGGTGCACCCCGACATCCCTGCCGAGGTGCTCGACCTGCTGAAGCGGGAGCTGCAGATCGACCAGGAGCACGTCTACCGGGTCGACGCCCCGCTCGACCTGACCGGGTTGTGGGGCCTGTACGCCCTCGACCGCCCCGAGCTGAAGTGGCCGCCATTCGGTGGGGTCACCCCCAGTCGCCTGATCGGCCCCGAGGGTGAGCCGGCGGACGTCTTCGAGGTGCTCAAGGAGGGTGACCTCCTCGTCCAGCACCCCTTCGACGCCTTCGACACGACGGTGCTCTCGTTCATCGAGACCGCCGCCCGCGATCCCCAGGTGCTGGCCATCAAGCAGACGCTGTACCGCACCGAAGCCGGGTCCAAGGTGGTGGCGGCGCTCATGGAGGCGGCCCGGCGAGGCAAGCAGGTGGTCGCCCTCGTCGAGCTCAAGGCCCGCTTCGACGAGGAGGCGAACATCAACTGGGCGCAGATGCTGGAGAAGGCCGGCGTCCACGTCGTCTACGGGCTCGTGGGGCTCAAGACCCACACCAAGATCGCCCTCGTCGTTCGCGAGGAGGAGGGCCATGTCGCCCGCTACGCCCACGTCGGCACCGGCAACTACAACGGGTCGACGGCGAAGCTCTACGAGGACATCGGGGTGCTGACGGCCGACGACGACATCGGCGCCGACCTGTCCGATCTCTTCAACTTCATGACGGGCTACAGCCGCCAACTCGACTACCGGGCGCTGGTCGTGGCCCCCACCCACATGGAGGCCCGGATCATCGAGTTGATCCGCCGGGAGTCCCACCCGGGCGGCCGCATCGTGCTCAAGTTCAACTCGCTCGTCGACGTGCACGTCATCGAGGCGCTGTACGAGGCGTCGCAGGCGGGCGCCGAGATCGACCTCGTCGTGCGGGGGATCTGCTGCCTCCGGCCGGGGGTGCCCGGGCTCTCGGACAACATCCGGGTCCGTTCGATCGTGGGTCGCTACCTCGAGCACAGCCGCATCTACCGTTTCGGCACCTCGGCCGCCGATCGGGTGTACCTGATCGGGTCGGCCGACCTCATGTCCCGCAACCTCCATCGTCGGGTGGAGGCCTGCATGGCCGTCGACGACCCGTCGCTCACCCGGCGCCTCGACGAGATCCTCGACTCGGCCCTGCGCGACGACGTGCTGGCCTGGGAGCTGCACCCCGACGGCACGTGGACCCGGGTGCCCGGCGGCACCGACCACGAACACCACGCCTACCTGCAGGCCGCCGCCCAACGCCGCCCCTGACCCCGGGATGCCAACCCTGGGTTGTGAGCGTCGGTGATTCGCCAACCCAGGGTTGTGAGCGTCGGATTCCGACGCTCACGGCCCGCAGAACGAGGGTCTTCCCAACGGCCCGACCACGTGGCCCAATGGGGACATGGACGAGATCCTCACCTTGGCGGTCCGGCAGGGCGGCATCATCCGCCGCGACCAGGCCCGTGCCCTCGGGCTCTCCGACTCCGCCATCGACCGACGGATCCGCTCGGGTCGTTGGTCACAGGCGATCGAAGGTGTCTTTCGGGTCTTCCCGGCCGGCGACGAGCGAGACCTCCTCGCCGGCGCCGTCGCCGCCCTCCCGACCGCCGTCGTCTCGCATGGATCGGCTGCTCGACTCCACCGGCTCGATGGGCGGCCAATCGGCGGGGCGACGGTGACGGTGCATGCGTCGCGGACGTGGCTCTTCCCGGAGGTCGAGGTCCACCGGACCCGCACCGTGGTGCCAAGCCACGTGGTCCGAGTGGACGGGCTGCCGGTCACCTCGGTGGCTCGGACGGTGATCGACCTAGCCGCCGAGATGCCGGAGCCGGCCTGGCAGTCCCTCGCCGAGGGCGCCGTCGTCTCGAGCCGCTGCTCGGTGGCCGAGTTGCGGGAGGTGGCGTCGGTGGCCTGTGGTCGGGGTCGGACGGGCTCTCGACTCGTGCGACGCTTCCTAGACGACCCCCACGTCGGGACGAGCCGGCTCCAGCGGCTGGCGATCGAAGCGCTCGCCGCCGCCAACCTCCCGACACCCGAGATCGAGTACCCGATCCCCTGGAGTCCGGGTCGGAGGTTCGATCTCGCCTACCCGCAGGCGAAGCTGGCCATCGAACTCGACGGTCGGCGCTGGCACTCGACGGCCGACCGGTTCCAGGCCGATCGGGAGCGCGACCGCGAGGCGCTGGCGCATGGATGGGTCGTCGTGCGGTTCACGTGGCAGGACCTCACCGGTCGGCCGCGTGAGTTCGTCGGCATCGTCGCCCGGCTCCTGGTGGCTCGAACCGAGGGCTGACAGCGGCGGTTTCCGACGCTCACAACCCAGGGTCGGCCACAAGCCGACGCTCACAACCCAGGGTTGGCGGGTTGGCGGGCTGGCGGGTGTGGCAGGTTGGAATCGGTCCAGGGAAGGGGGACGGAAGGTTAACGGGCCGTTCACTTCCGGTTCCGGGGGGAGCCATCCCCGCTCCTTACCGTTCGCGGCGGCTGAGGGGTTCCCTGACCTCTCGTGCCCTGATACCAAGACGGAGGAAACCCATGACCAAGTATTGGCGTGTGCTGGCATTGCTGGCCGCGATGGCGCTCGTGCTCGCCGCCTGTGGCGGCGACGACGACACCGACGACACCGAAGCCGGTGACACCACCACTACCACCGCGGCGGAGGAGACCACCACCACCGAGGGGATGGAGGAGGAGACCACCACCACCGAAGGTGAGGAGACCACCACCACCGAGGCTGCCGATGGCGGCGACGACGGTCCGTTCATCCCGACCGGGCTGCCGACCATCGACCCGTTGAACGCCGACCCGGCCAACACCATCGGCATCGCCGGCTCCTCGACGGTGTTCCCGCTGTCGACCGCCATCATGACCCGCTGGGAGGACGAGGGTGGCCCGAACTACCCGATCGACTCCATCGGCTCCGGTGGCGGCCTCGAGCGCTTCTGCGTGGAGGGTGCCTCCGACATCTCCAACGCCTCCCGGCAGATCAACGACGAGGAGATCGCCTCGTGCCAGGAGACGTGGGGTGAGGACCCGATCGAGGTACGGGTGGGTTCCGACGCCCTGACCCTCGTGGTCAACCCGAACGCTCCCGACGAGTTCAAGGACCTGACGATCGAGCAGATCGCCACGGCCTTCTCGCTCACTGACGCCGGCGCCACCTGGGCCGACGTCGATCCGGCCTTCCCGGCCCACCCGATCGCGACGTTCACCCCCGGTGAGGACTCCGGCACGTTCGACTACTTCAACGAGGTGATCTTCGACGAGGCCGAGCCCTCGCCGATCATCGGCTCCATCGCCCAGGTCGTGGGCGAGGACGACAACATCACCGTCAATGGTGTCGCCGGCGACGGCTGCGCAGCCGGTGACGAGTCGACCACCTGCGCCATCGGGTACTTCGGCTTCGCCTTCTTCGCCGAGAACCAGGGCTCCCTGGCCGCGGTCTCGGTCGATGGCGTCGCGCCGAACGAGGACACGGTCGCCGACGGGTCGTACCCGATCGCTCGACCGCTGTTCATGTACACGACCGATTCGGTGCTCGACGAAAAGCCCTGGGTTGCCAACTGGATGGCCTACTACCTGCAGGTCGTCAACGAGGAGATCGGCGAGGTCGGGTACTTCCCGGCCCCGAACGACGCCCTCCAGGAGGCCGCCGACAACATCGCCCCGTTCGTCGAGGGCTAGGTTCGACGGACTGACAGAAGGGTGGTCCCGGTCGGCTCGGCCGGCCGGGACCACCCCCTCCTTCGGATCGGGATGGGATGACCGACCAACGCAGTCAGGATCGGGCGGAACTCGCCGCCGCCCTCAAGAAGAAGCCCCGGCCCCGCGAAGCGCTGATCGTAGGTTCGCTCTTCGCTGCCGGCTTCATCTCGATCGCCGTGACGTTCGGCATCCTCTACGAGCTCGGGCGTGAGTCGCTGAGGTTCTTCGAGGACCCCAACGTCAACCTCGGAGAGTTCCTCGGCTCCACCCGGTGGGCCCCGTCGGCGGGCGATTTCGGCATCTGGCCGCTCGTGCTCGGCACGACGCTCATCTCGACCATCGCCCTGCTCGTCGCCATCCCGATGGGACTGGCGTCGGCGATCTACCTGTCCGAATACGCCCCAGAACGGGTGCGAAGCATCTTCAAGCCGATCCTCGAGGTGCTCGTCGGCATCCCCACCGTCGTCTACGGCTTCTTCGCCGTCACCTTCATGACGCCGCTCCTGCGGAGCATCATCGGCGAGGACGTCGTCCAGTTCTTCAACGTCGCCTCGGCGGGACTCGTGGTCGGGATCCTCATCACCCCGCTCATCAGCTCTCTGTCGGAGGACGCCATGCGGTCGGTCCCCGACGCGCTCCGCCAAGCGGCCTACGCCCTCGGCGCCTCCAAGATGGAGGTCTCGCTCCGCATCGTCGTGCCGGCCGCCCTGTCGGGCATCGGGGCCGGGATCGTGGTCGCCATGTCCCGGGCGGTCGGCGAGACCATGGTCGTCGCCCTCGCGGCGGGCGCCGCCCCCCGCAACTTCACTCTCGGCGAGGACCCGCTGTTCTCCTACATCCTGAACCCGTTCCTGCCCGGTGAGGCCATGACCGGCTACATCGTGCGGGTTGCCTCCGGCGATCTCTCCTTCGCCACGCTCGACTACAACTCGATCTTCGCCGTCGGCCTCACCCTGTTCTTCATCACCCTCTTCCTGAACATCCTGAGCCGCTGGCTCGTGGCTCGCTACCGGCAGGACTACGGATGAGCGTCGAAGCGCCCCAACGCACCGGTCGGGACTGGTTCCCCGACGACGAGGAGTACGCCAAGGAACTCGATG
>CAZTLW010000015.1:0-28481 GCA_964614585.1 uncultured Acidimicrobiia bacterium
TCGGTGAGCCGATGCATGGTGGGACGTTACGCCGCCCAGCGGGCAGTACCGAGTAGCGGAATGGGAGATCCCCCCGCAGGGGGGATGGGCCCCACGGAGCGAAGCGGAGTGGGAGGGGGGACCGACATCGCGTCCGAAGAGTCCACAGCCTCTGATCCTCGTCGCTCTCTGGCACCGCCCCCCTCCCACCGGCCTCCTCCGTCGGCCGGCGACCGACCGCAGGCCGGCGCACTTCCCCCCTCCGGGGGGATTTCCTTCGTTGGTGATGCTTCTTGACGTCGATGTGTCGGGCGCGAACCGCTCCCGAGGGGTCGGAGCTCCGCGGTTCCGCCGCCTCCGGCGGCGGCCCTACTCCCAGCGGATGTCGACCTTGCGACCGGACTTCGATCGCGGGGGGCGCTTGGTCTCCACGGCCTCGCGCAGGTCGCCGATGACGTCGCCGACCGAGTCGATCGGGGGCGGGGCACCCTGTTCGATGCCGTCGAGGGCCCGCTCGAGGCCGTCGCGCATGGAGTTCGCCACCGCCCGGCCGGCGGCGACGCCGCCCACGACCGAGAGGACCACCAACGGCAGACCGAGGAAGAACCACGGCCAGGCGATGGTGGCGGCGGCGATGGTGGCGGCGACGAGGGATACGGTGACGCCGCCGGCCGCCACGAGCGACGCCGTGGCCCGCGGGGCGGCCACCGTGGTCCCCAGGGAGACGGAGCTGCGCTCGCCGACCCCGCCGACGACCACCCGGACGTCGCCGAACTCCCGGAGCCGGCCCGAGCCGGCCCGCAACTTCAGCGCGGAGCGGAACGAGGCGATCAGGGACGGGTCCTTCTCCCAGACCTCGACCGGCCCATCGGAGCGACGCAGCCGGAGACCCTCCTGGCGACCGAGCCAGTCGTGGGTCGAGGCGCGCACGTCGACGGGCGGGCCCACCACGGCCCGGCTGGCCTCGATGGCGGCGGGCACCCAGCGCCCCATGCGCAGGTCGAGCATCGGTGATCCCGCCAACTCGGCCGCGACGGCGTCGTCGACCGCCTCGACGGGGATGTCGAGCTCGGCGGCGATCCGCCGCACGTCCTCGAGTGCGAGCGTCTCGTCACCCAGCGGGCTCGAGTCGCCGACCGCGCGGGCGATGATCCGTTCCACCTGTCGGCGGTCGAGGCGGATCTCGTCCTCAGCCATGGCCTCATTCCTCCGGGACGAGCAACAGCGTATCCGCTGCGGCGGCGTCGATGGCCGCCGCCGACCACCACATCCCGTGGTACTCGCCGGCCGCCCATCGTTCGGCCAGGTCGAAGTAGTGGGGGTGGTAGGGGTGGCCCGACTGGCCGGTGGTGTGCATGGCCACCGACCGGTCGAGGTCGCCGAGGTCGACGACCATCCTGAACGACGGCAGCCACACCACCTCGTACCCGGCCTCGACGTTCCAGCCGGTGGCGTTGACGATGCTGGCCCCACCCCCGGTCGCGATCCCCCGACGGTTGAAGATCGCCTCCACGGGTCCGATGCCGGATTCGCCGAGGGTCTGCTCGGGGAACACCGCCTCGTGCAACTCCCCCCACGACCAGTCGGCCGGGTCGTCGCCCGCCAGCTCCGACAGCTCCTCCCAGGCGGCGGCGAGGCTGGCGGCGACGATGTCGTCGCGGGTCTCGACCGCATCCGTGGCCACGTCGTCCCACCACTCGTCGTCGGGCTCGAGGCCACCGACCATGGTCCAGAACCGGCCCCCACCGGTGTAGCCGCCGTCCTGGATGCCGTCCGAGAACGGGTCGAGTTCGTCGAAGAACGTCCGCAGGAGCAGCTGCCGCCAGAACACGTTCCACAGCGCCGCCCCCGAGCTGTCCACCCGCTGCTGGAAGGCGTCGGGCCCCTCGCCCCAACCGGCCAGCACCGCCTGGGCCTCGGCGACGTCGCCCTCTCCCGGTGCGGCGAGGACGACGGGGAGGAACTCCTCGGCGAACCCGTTGTACTCGTCCATCTGCAGCTCGGTGAGGTCGTCCAGAGAGATGGGTCGGGGCAGCTCCCGCAGCACGTCGTAGATCCGGGCGCCCCGGTACCCGTGGGCGAAGTCGGTGCCGAGCCACGGTCCCTCGCCGATCGGCAGGATCGGCTGGTTGGCGGTGGCGATGATCCCGCTGGGCGGGTTGTAGGTCCAGGGCAGGTCGTCGGTGGGCACGAAGCCCACCCATTCGTGGGCGCCGTCCCAGCCGGGGACCGGCCAGCGACCGTCGCCCGAGGCCCGGATCGGGACGTTGCCGGTGGCGGTGTAGCCGATGTTCCCGTCGACGTCGGCGTAGACGAGGTTCTGGGGTGCCAGGTCCCACTTCGCCGCCGCGGCGCGGAAGCCGTCCCAGTCGTCGGCCTCGTTGATCCCCAGGATCGCGTCCACCAGGGTGCTCGGGGCCAACGCCCCCCAGGCGAGGGACACCACGTGGTCGTCGGTGGCCCCGTCCATCCCGGGGCTCCCGGGGCCGACCGCGTCGACGGCTCCGAGCACGCCGGTGAGGACCGGGCCATGGCGGGTGGAGCGCACCTCGATCTCGACGGGGTCGCCGCCGGCGACCTCGATGACCTCCGTGCGGGTCTCGAAGGGGACGAACTGGCCGTCGACCTCGTACCGGGAGGGGTCGTCGGGGTCGACCCGCTCGAGGTACAGGTCCATGGCGTCGGGTCCGATGTTGGTCACGCCCCAGGCGATGCGGTCGTTGTGGCCCACCACCACGCCCGGGACGCCGGCGAACGAGAAGCCGGCCACCGACAGGTCGCAGGGCTCGCAGTGGAGGGCGTTCTGGTACCAGATCGACGGGATCTGGATGCCGAGGTGGGGGTCGTTGGCGAGGTAGGGCGCCCCGGTGTCGGTGAGCTCGCCCGAGACGACCCAGTTGTTGGAGCCGATCCCCTCGAACGACCCCCCGAGGAGGGCGTCGACCGACCCGAACCCGGCGGCCACCTCCGGCACGAGGGCCGCCAGCACGTCGAGGTCGGGCGCCTGGAGGGCGGCGACCTCGGCCCCACCGGTGGGGCCTCCGAGGATCGTGGGCTTGTCGTCGGGGATGGGCGGGAAGAGCTCCTCGGCCCGCTCGAAGCCGACCGCGTCGGCGGCGAGCACCCGGGCGACCTCCTCGTCGATGTTCGCTCGGAGCTCCCAGGCCATCATGCGGGCCCAGGCGATGGTGTGGATCGGCTCCCAGGGCTCCGGCTCGTGGCCGTACAGGAGCCCGACGAGGAAGTGCCCGAGCGACAAGTCCGAGCCCGACCGCCCGTCCAGCCAGGCGTTGACGCCCTCGGCGTACCACTCGAGCACCTGCCGCCTCTCCTCGGGGAGGCCCGCCAGCTCCTCGGCGGCGAGGGCGTTGAACCCGAGCGTCCTGAGGAAGGCATCGGTCTCGACCTGGCTCGAGCCGAACATCTCCGAGACCCGCGACTGGCCGATGTGGCGCCAGACGTCCATCTGCCAGAACCGGTCCTGGGCCTGGACGTACCCCTGGGCGAGGTAGAGGTCGCGTTCGGTCGTGGCCGAGATGTGGGGGACACCGGCCTCGTCGCGGGTGACGCGGACCTCGTCGTCGAGGCCGGCGATCTCGATGGTGCCGCCGGTCTCGGGGAACGGGTTGCGGACCGTGAGCCAACCGAAGACGGCGGCGGCGACGACCACGACCCCGAGGACCGCGGCCGTCCAGGTGAGGAGTCGGCGCATCCGGCGCAGGCTACCGGCGGGGAGCCGATCCCTACCATCCCGGGCCGTGCTCCGACGCCTCGGCCCCGCCAGCCTGCCGGCGATCGCGGTGCTCGCCGAGAGCGGCACCGCCTTCGGCCACGGCATCGGCGCGGCATCCGAGGCCCCGGTGCCCCTCGGCACGGCCGTCGCGCTGGCGACCGCGCTGCTCGTCGGCCTCGCCCTGGCCCTCGGGGCCCACCGGCGGGCGCCTCGGCTGGAGCAACCCGTCGCCGCCCGCCCGATCGGCTCGGCCGGGTTGCTGGCGGTCGGCGCACGGGTCGGCCGCACGCTCGGCGGCCTCGGGCTCATCGCCGTCGCAGCGGGGACGGCCATCCGTACCGGCGACGGCATCGGCCTCGCGCCGGTGCTGGTCTGGGTCGTGTGGTGGCTCGTGCTGCCGATGGCGGCCCTCGTGGCCGGCAACGTCTACCGCCTCGTGGGTCCGTGGTGGTGGGTGGACCGGCTCGGCCGCCCGGCACCCGGTCGGGACCTCGGGCTGTGGCCGGCGGTCGTGGCGTTCTGGGTCGTCGTGTGGGCCCAACTGGTCTGGCCGCTGGTCGAACCGACGATGCCGATCGACACGACCACGTTCCTCGGCATCGGCGCACTGGCCCTCACCGCCCACCTGGTGGTGGCGGCCCGCTTCGGGGTGCCGGTCGCACTCGCCGACCCCGTGGCCGTCAACGTCCGGCTGTTCTCGGCGATCGCCCCCTTCGGGGCGGTCGACGGGCGGCCGGTGCGCCGGCGGTGGCTGACGGCGGTCCCAGCCCTCCCCCGCTGGCCGGGCCTCGCCGCCTTCGGGGTGGTGGGGATCGGCACGGTGGCCTACGACGGGCTGGCCTCGACCCGGTGGTGGCGTGACACCTTCCCCGACCTGTGGGACACCGGCTGGTTCGCCACCGTCGCCCTCGTCGCCGTCCCCGCCACCCTCGGCCTGCTGTGGATGCTCACGGCCTGGGGCGCCGCCCACGCCGGCGGACGCCGGGTCGCCGAGACCTCCACCCTGTTCGCCCACGTCCTCGTCCCCGTGCTTGCGGCCTGGTTCGTCTCCCACTACCTCACCCTCGCCCTCTTCGAGGTCCAACTCCTCGCCACCGCCGTCGTCGATCCGTTCGCCCGGTCGGGCGGCGCCGACGCCACCGGCATCGTCGTGTGGCTCGGGCCCACCACCGTCTGGTGGCTGCAGTCGGTCGCGGTGGTCGCCGGCCACGCCGCCGCCATCGCCCTCGCCCACGACCGGGCGGTCGCCCGACTGGGGGCGTCGCGCGCACTGCCCGCGGAATACGCGATGCTGGTGTTCGTGCTGGTACTGAACGCCCTCGCCCTCGTCGTGGTGTACGCCGCATGACCATCGTCCTCGCCCACCAGGAGAGTTGGGGGGTGACCGTGCTCCTCGTGCTCTGGGCCGTCGCCTTCGGGTTCATGGTGCTGCGATGGGCCAACGAGCGCGCCCAGCAGCGCCTGGAGGCGGGGCGGGCGGAGGCCGCCCGACGGGCTACGGCCACCGACGAAGAGCGGTCGAGCCCCGAAGAGAGCACGTCTGGCTGAAGGCGGCGGCGGCGGGCGTTATCCTCCCGCTCGATGTCCGATCTCCTCGAAGCCGCCAAGCAGAACCTGCCCGGGGTCCCCGACGAGCTCGTGATGCGGGCGGCCTCCGCCCGCGCGGCCGCCGCCGGCACGTCCGTGGACGACGTCCTCGCCTCGTGGGGCGGGGGTGGGTCCCTCCCCTCGAGCGGCGGTGCCGCCCCGGCCGAGGCTCCGGCGGAGCCGGCTGCCGAGGCTCCGGCGACGACCGCCGAGGCCCCCGTCCCCGCCGCCGTGGCTGCGCCTGCCTCCGCCGCGGTGGCGGCTCCCGCCGCGGTCGCCACTCGCGAGGTGGTCTACGTGCTCCCCGGCGAGGACGCCGAGCCCGTCGAGCCGCTCCCGCTCGGCCAGCGGGTCCGCACCGGGTTGCTGCTCGGCGGTGGACTCGGCACGGTTGCGGGCATCGCCGCCGCGATGGCGACGTTCGCCTGGACCGGTGGCCAATCCGCCGTGATCGAGTCGGGACCGGCGCTGCTGGTCGATTCCACGGTCGAGATCGTCCTCATCCCCGGACAGTTCAGTTTCACCATGGACCGGGCGATGGCCTTCCTCGGCGGCATCTTCGCCGTCGCCGGATTCCTCATCGCCCGGGTCGCCGCCGCCCTGCCCGGCCGCTTCTACCCCGACCACGCCGTGGAGTACCGGGGCGGGGTCATCGGCACGTTCGGGCTGCTGCTCGGCGCCGCCCTCGGCGCCGGCACCGGGGCCTTCATCACCGCCGGCGGGGAGGAGGTCCTCGGCCAGGAGGGACTGGTGGCGATCCCGGCCATGCGTGCGTGGCTGTGGACCGTCGTGCTGGCGGTCGTCATGGGGGCGATCGTCGCCGTGGTCGCCCAGATCATCACCCTCCCGGCGGGCGTGGACACCGGTCCCGACGCCGAGGCGGAGGTGGTGCGACGACGACTCGCCACCGGCTACGTGGTGCCGGTCGTGATCCTCGTCACCCTGGCGGCGATCATCGTCGGCATCGGCACCATCTTCCTGGCGTTTCCCGGCCAGGCCTGGATCATCGCCATCGTCGTGGCCGGCTCGATCCTGGCCTTCGGCTTCCTCGCCACCGCCCGACCCGACATGGAGATCACCCGCACCGACGTGGCGGTGGCCTTCACCGGGATCGCCATCGTCGTCATCTTCCTGGCTGCCGCCGCCTACGCCGTGGTGGGTACCCACGGCGGCGAGGAGGGCGAGGAGGAACCGGCCGTCGAGGCCGACGCCGAGGCCCTGGGGATCGAGTACTAGGTACGACGGTACGACGGTACGACGGTACGACGGTACGACGGCGGTCTACCGCAAGGACGTCCGTAGTACCCGGTACCGAAGTACCGTCGTACCCCTAGTGCGGTGAGTCGCCGGCGTCGTCGAGGGATACGGCCCACAGGACGTCGTCCTCTCGCTCCCAGTCGACCACGATCGGGTCGCCCGAGCGCACGTGGGCCTGCAGGTGGGGCAGGGGGAAGGCGAAGTCACCGTCGGGGGCGGGCACGAAGGTCATGCGGTCCCGCAGCGCGGTGGTGATCGTGAACGAGTCCACGGACGTCAGGTCGCCGTCGACCTCGACCACGACCCCGGTGGCGGTGCCGGAGGTCGCGGGAGGGGCACAGCCGGCGAGGGCGATGGCCACCAGCCCGAGGGCCGCGGCGCGCCTCACGACCGGAGTCCCGCCTCCAGCTCGTCCCACTCCCGTTGGTGGCGCCGCTCCTCCTCGCGGTGCTGGGTGTACCAGCGATGCCAGATGGAGGCGATGACGATCCAGATGAGCAGGCCACCACCGATCTTCATGATGAGCCCGGCGACGGTCTGGTCCTCGACCGCCGTCCACCCCTCGGGGCGGGGGAACGTCTCGTAGATCGGGTAGATGGCGGTCCGGCCGAACGTGAGGAAGGAGGCCGGGACGATCGGGGCGAACGAGGTCGCCATCAGGTAGAGCATCTGCATCGGGCGCGAGAGCACGGGCAGCACGTCGGGGATCGGCGAGAGGATCGGCGTCCACAGCGCCAGCGCCGACAGGAACATGGCGAAGTGGACCACGAAGTGCACGACCTCGCTCGTGACCATCCCCTCGACGATCACCGGCCAGTGGAGGCCGATGAAGACGAAGTTGAAGAAGAAGAAGGCCGGGATCGGTCGGGTGACCGCCCGGATGACGCCCTCCCACGGCGTGTCCTCGATCAACAGCCGGGCCAACCACGACGGCGTCCCCAGCAGCAACAGTGGGGCCGAGACGACGGCGAAGACCAGGTGCTCGACCATGTGGAACGAGAACAGCGACCGTTCGCCGATGTCGTGGATCGGCCAGTCGGACACCAGCCACAGGGTCAGCACGCCGAGGTACCAGAACACGACCTGCCGGCGGGTCACCACCGGCTGGCCGGGGGCGACGGCATTGGGGCCGATCCGGCGGATGGCATAGAGGTAGCCCAGGGACAGGAACGCGACCGTCACCCAGATGTCGGGATGGGGGTGCCAGGCGAGCACCTCGCCGAACGAGGCGTCAGGCATGGTTCACAACCTGGCGAGCGTGTCGGCGATCACCACGGCGTAGAGCCCGCCGGCCAGGACCGCCCCGATGGCGAACGTCCGGCTGAGCAGCGGGCGCTCGTAGCGCAGGTGCATGAAGTAGCCGACGACGATGAGGAACTTGGCGATCGCCAGACCGATCAGCAGCGGGGCGCCCATCGAGTGGGTGAACCCGTCCGAGAACTCCGCGAGGTAGTAGAGGCCGACCTCGATGGCGGTGAGGAAGCCGAGCAGCAGCGCGACCCGGATGTAGACCTGGGTGGTCGGCGGCGACTTGGTGGTGGTCTCGGCCATGGGTCTCCCTAGGGGATGAGGTAGACGATGGTGAAGAGGACGATCCAGATGATGTCCACGAAGTGCCAGTACAGGCCGACGTTCTCGAGGCTCATCCCGTGGTGCTCGCTCAACCCGCCCTGCCGCAGCGACGTGGCGAACAGCACCGACAGCATGATGATGCCGACGAGCACGTGCACGCCATGGAAACCCGTCAGGAGGTAGAACGCCGACCAGACCGGGTCGGCCGACAGCGTGGCGCCCTTGCCGACGAACTCGGTGAACTCGAAGTACTGGCCGGCGAGGAAGACGAGCCCGAGGCCGGCGGTCGCCGCCAGCCAGGTGCGGGCGGTCCGCTGCTCGCCCTCGTGGAGGGCGTGGTGGGCGAGCACCATCGTCAGTGAGCTCATGAGCAGGATGAACGAGCTGATCGACGTGAAGGGGATGTCGTAGATCTCGAACGGGATCGGGACGCCCGGGGTGATCTCCCGGCCGTTGAACAGCAGGTAGTTCGTGATGAGGGCGCCGAAGAACAGGAACTCGGAGCTGAGGAAGAACCACATCCCCAGCTTGCGGTTGTCGACCCCCGTCGACTCGTGGAGGTCGTGGGCGTGGGCGACGTCGGCCATCAGGCCTCCACCACCTCGGTCTCGACGATGGCGTCGCCGCCGTCATCGGGCCCGTGGTCGTCATGATCGGGATGCGGCTCCTCGAGCGGCTCCACCGACCAGCCCACGAACGAGCCGAGCATGGTGAGGGCGCCGAGTCCGAGGAACACGAAGCCGAAGCCGTCGGAGAGGTAGACGACCCCGTAGGCGATGAACATGATCCCGAGCCCGACGAGGAACGGGAAGTAGGACGGGCTGGGCAGCTCGATCTCCTCGGTGGGATTGCGGCCCTCCTCCTCGAGTTGGGCGACGATCTCGTCGTAGTCGTCCCGCTTGACGGCCCGCCCGTCGGCATCCTCCCGGTACTTGCGGTGCCAGAACTCGTCGAGCGAGCGCACCGTCGGGAGCTTGGCGAAGTTGTAGACGGGGACCGGCAACGGGAGCATCCACTCGAGGGTTCGGGCGTCCCACGGGTCGAAGCCCACCCGCTCGCCCCGACGGCGCGAGACGGCCCAGTTGATCATGAACACGAGCGCCGAGGCGGCGATGATGAACGCCCCCACCGTCACCACCGTGTTCCAGAAGCCGAGGCCCTGCTCCTCGAACCACACCCAGGTGCGGCGCGGCATGCCCTGGAGGCCCATCCAGTGCATCGGCCCGAACGTCAGGTTCATGCCGATGAACATGAGCCAGAAGTGGAGCTTGCCGAGCCGCTCGGAGAACATCCGGCCGGTCAGCATCGGGAAGTAGTAGTAGAGGCCGGCGAAGAGGCCGAACACGGCGCCGCCGAACAGCACGTAGTGGAAGTGGGCGACGATGTAGTACGTGTCGGTCTGCTGCCAGTTGGAGGGCACGATCGAGTGGGTGACCCCCGACAGGCCGCCGATCACGAACAGGCTGACGAACCCGATCGCGAACAACATGGGTGTCGAGAATCTGATCTTCCCGCCCCACATCGTGCCCAACCAGTTGAAGATCTTGATGCCGGTGGGCACCGCGATCGTCATGGTGGCGAGGCCGAAGGCGGCCTGGGCGACGGGGGTGATGCCCGAGGCGAGCATGTGGTGGGCCCACACGCCGAACCCGAGGAACGCGATGGCGGCGCCGGCGAACACCACGGCCGCGTAGCCGAAGAGCGGCTTGCGGCTGAAGGTGGGCAGCACCTCGGAGACGAGGCCCATCGACGGGAGGATGAGGATGTAGACCTCGGGGTGGCCGAACAGCCAGAAGAGGTGCTGCCAGAGCACCGGGTCGCCGCCGGCGGTGGCGTCGAAGAACACCGTGCCGAACTGGCGGTCGAAGGTGATCATGAAGAGCGCCACCGCGATGATCGGCAGCGAGAACAGCAGCAGGAAGGCCACGACGAAGGTCATCCAGACGAAGACCGGCATCCGCAGCAGCTTCATGCCCTTCGCCCGCAGGTTGAGGATCGTGACGATGAAGTTCACCGATGAGATGAGCGAGGCGATGCCGATCACCTGCAGGCCGATCGACCAGTAGTCGAGGGCGGTGCCGGTGGAGAACACCTCCAGCGAGTTCGGTGCGTACCCGAACCAGCCGCCGTTGGGCCCGCTCCCGAGTCGGGACGAGAACTCGGCCCCACCCGGCAGGTTCCCGCCCACGGGGGCGCCGCTGGTGCCGAAGACGAACGACGACGAGATGAAGATCGCCCCGAAGAGGAAGATCCAGTAGCTGACCGCGTTCATCCGCGGGAACGCCACGTCCCGGGCGCCGATCATCAGCGGCAGGAGGTAGTTGAAGAACGCCGCCGCCATGGGCATCACGAAGAGGAAGATCATCGTGGTGGCGTGCATGGTGAACATCGCGTTGTACTCGGCGGCCGACAGGAAGTCGTTGTCGGGCACCGCGAGCTGGACGCGCAGGAGCAGCGCCATGACGCCACCGAGGATGAAGAACACGAAGGCCGTGTAGCCATACATGATCCCGATCTTCTTGTGGTCGGTCGTGGTGACCCAGCCCCAGAACCCCTCGGTGGAGGTGGGGCGCCGGAAGATCGTCGTCGGCTGCTGGTTGGTCTCCTGCTGCGGCGGCAGCGCCGTGGTGGCCATTACTCCAGACTCCTCAGGTAGGCCTCGAGGGCTTCGATGTCGGACTCGGTGAGACCCAGGTTCGGCATGAACGAGCCGGGTTTCCAGGTCGGTGGGTCGGCGAGCCAGAGCTTCAGGGCGTCGGGGTCCTCGTACTCGAGGGTGGAGCCGGCGAACGAGCCACGGCTCGCGAAGTGGGTGAGGTCGGGGCCGATGAGGACGGTGTTGTCACCCGACTCGTCGTAGTCGCCGCGGATGAGGTGGCAGGCGGCGCAGCCCTGGCTGCCGAACAACTCGAGGCCCTGCTCGGCGAGCTCGCCCTCGGGTTCGGCGGCGGGCAGCTGCTGGTTGGCGACCCAGGCGTCGAAGTCGGACTGGGTCATGGCGATCACCCGGCCACGCATCCGGGCGTGGGAGAGGCCGCAGAACTCGGCGCAGTGGACGTAGTACTCCTCGGGATCGCCGCCCTCGGCGATGGGATTGGTCTCCATGAGGAGCAGGGTCTGCTCACCGGGGATGAGGTAGCGCTTGCCGTTGAGCTTGGGCGCCCAGTAGTTGTGGAGGACGTCCTCGGAGGTCATCTCCAGGCAGACCTCCTCGCCGGCCGGGATGTTGAGCTCGTTGGCCGTCCAGATGTCGTAGTCGGGGTAGTAGTACTCGAACCACCACTGGTGGCCGATCACCTCGACCCGCATCGAGTCGGGCGCACAGTCGGTGTACCGGAAGACCCGCTCGACGGTCGGCACGGCGATGGCGGCGAGGATCACGACGGGGATGACCGTCCAGACGACCTCGAGGACCGGGTTGCCCTCCACCTGCTTCGGCTCGGTCTCGTCGCCCTTGCGCTCGCGGAAGCGGATGATGGCGTAGATGAGGCCGATGTGGACGACGGCGAAGACGACGACGGCGATGCCGAAGACGAGCCAGTAGAGGTTGGCGAGGTCCTCGGCGATGGGGCCGGCGGGGCTCAACGAGTCGAGGACGCCGTCCTGGATGCCGATCGTGGAACAGGACGACAGGACGAGCGCCAACAGGGCCAGGAGCGCCAGTTTCGCTCGGTTCTTGCTCACGGGACCTCGATCCTCTCTCCCTGATCTCCAGTCGGCCCGTCCACCGACGCCGGCACTCTACGCAGCGGTTCGGAGTGCTCAAAGTCGGTCCGTGGGCCGGCATGGTAGGTGGTGGCCGCCCGGTTGGGCGGAGGGATCAGGACCCCGTCACCTCGGTCAACGCAGTGGCGAGTTCGGTGTCCGAGACGACGCCCTCGAAGCGGTGGGTGACCCGCCCGTCGGCGTCGACGACGAACACCCACGGCTCGCTGGGGAGTCCCCAGTCGATCGCCGAGGGGACCGGCTGGAGATTGCTCGGATCGACGTCCTCGAGTTCGTAGACCTCGACGTGGACCCAGTCGACGCCGACGTCGCCGACCTGGTCGCGGAGGGCCTTCACCTGGTCGAGCATCGGGCCGCAGGTCGCGGTCACGCAGAACCTGGGGGTGGCGAACGCCACCACCGCCGGGGTCCCGTTGGAGACGGCGGCGCCGACGGACAGCTCGTAGAGCGCCGGGTCGGGATCCGGGTCGGTGGTGAGGAGGGTGAGGTCCCCGTCGACGTCGTCGAGCGTCTCCGAGTCGGTGGTGGGGACGGCGTCGCCCACCTCTGGGGTCAGGGGCGACTCGTCGACGAAGAAGGGCGTGGGTCGCGTGGGGTTGCGGCCCTCTGGCTGGAGGGTCGCCGTCCACTCCCCCGGCGCCTCGAGGTCGACGTAGGCGACGTAGAGGCCGCGCACGCCCTCGGTCATCCACACGAACTCGGTGTCGACGACCTGCGGCTCCCCGTCGGCCCGGGCCACCTCGAGGGTGGCGGGCAGGTCGGGCGCTCCCAGGTCCTCGCCGGTCTCGGCCCGGTAGGCCACCGTGAGGCGCTGGTCCCCCGTCCCGAGCGAACCGGGGGCGTTGCCGACCACGGCCAGGTGCTCGGGGCTGGCACAGCCGGCCACGACGAGCCCCAGGACCAGCGGCAGCAGGAATCGGCGCATCGGCGAGAGCGTAGGAGTGGCTGCGGCCTAGCCGCTCACCCGACGGGCTCCAGCGGCCGCTCGACGGCGGGCGCCGGCCTCGACGGGCTGCGACGGCGCCGCACCGCGACGGCTGCGACCAGCGCCACCCCGGTGGCCACCCCGGCGACCCAGAGCGGGACGTGACCGTTGGAACCGAGCAGGACCGAGCCGCCCGCCGCCACCGGGGAGCGACCGGCGGCGGGATCGGTCGCCCAGGCCCCCACCCGGAGGAAGATGGCGAACGAGATCCCCGACAGCGCCACCCTGGTGGCGAGATCCCGGACCTGGCGGGTCCGCTGGCGACTGGTCGCCACCGCTGCCGCCGCGGCCGCCGCCACCACCGCCAGACCGGCCAGGAAGGCGCGGGTGAGGAAGGTGCGGGTCCCGGCGACGCCGCCGTCGAGACCCCCGAGGCCCACCTCGTCGAGCGTGACCGGCGGGAGCGCCGCCAGACCGGTGGCGACGACGGCCGGTTCGACCGCCACCCCCTCGGCGGCCAGCGCCTCGACGGTGACGTCGACGACGCCGGCGAAGGCATCGGAGGGCTCGATCGTGACCGTCCCCGCCGCCGGGTCGAGGGCGGCGGCGACGAGTTGGTCGACGACCTCGGCCCGGGCGATCGCGAACTCGGAGGTGGCCAGCACCCGCTCGGCCACGGCGCCGGTGCGCTCGGGCGAGGCCGCGGTGGCGGCGGCGAGGGCGTCGCCGACCCAGGCCTCCACCCGCTCGTCCACGTAGCCGCTGGCGAGGACCGCGTCGGCGCTCTCGGCGAGCGTCACCTCGTCGGCGGCGACGGCACGACCCCAGACGGAGACGAGAACGATGGTGGTGGCGAGCCCGAAGGCCCACAGGGCGGTGGCGTTGGCGAGGCCGCGCCAGTCGATGGTGGGCATGACGGGCCGAGCGTATGGGTGCGCGGGCCATAGGCGACCTCAGGTTCGACCACCGGCCCGAACGGGTTACGCTGCCGCCCCGTGAGCGACGTCGTCGACGAGGGCACCGTCCGGGTCACCGACCCGTTGGCCGCTCCGGAGGGTTGGTGGGCGACCGTCCGGGCGTACGTCGCGCTCACCAAGCCCCGCATCATCGAGCTCCTGTTGATCACGACGGTCCCGGCGATGATCCTCGCCGCCGACGGGTGGCCGGGCACCTGGCTGCTGCTGACGACCCTGATCGGCGGGACGCTGTCGGCCGGCGGCGCCAACGCCATCAACAACTACGTCGACCGCGACATCGATCCCAAGATGCGGCGCACCCATCGGCGGCCACTGGCGCAGGCCCACGTCGCGCCCGAGCGTGCCCTCAACTTCGGCATCGTCCTCGGAGTGGCCGGCTTCCTGTGGCTCTGGTGGCAGACGAACCTGCTCGCCGCCGCCCTGTCCACCGCCGCCCTGCTCTTCTACGTCTTCGTCTACACGATCGGGATGAAGCGCTCCACGCCCCAGAACATCGTCATCGGCGGCGCGGCGGGGGCCGCCCCGGTGCTGGTCGGCTGGGCGGCGGTCACCGGGTCGTTGGCGCTGCCGGCGTGGATCATGTTCGCGGTCGTCTTCTACTGGACCCCGCCCCACTTCTGGGCGCTCGCCCTGCGGTACAAGGACGACTACGCCGCCGCCGGGGTGCCGATGCTGCCGGTCGTGAAGGGCGAGGACGCCACGATCCGGTCGATCGTCCGCTACGCCGCCCTCCTGTGGGCGGTCATGATGTTGCTGGGCGTCGTCGAGATCGGCGACGGCGGCGGCATGGGCTGGGTCTACCTGGTCGCCACCACGATCCTGGGCGCCTGGTTCTTCGTCGAGTCGGCCCTCCTGCTGCGCGACCGTGACCGGGCCATGCGCGTGTTCCACGTCAGCACCTACCAACTGGCCCTCTGGTCCGCCGCCATCGTGGCGGACGTGTTCATCGCCTGAGCCTCCGGCTCAGCCGGCCTTCGGCACCTCTGTAGTTCCGTAGCCGAGGGCCGCAGGCCCGACGGCGGTGCTGTAGCCCGGCGAAGCCGGGCGGTGAAGTAGGCGGCGCCAGCCGCCGGTGTCGTTCGGCCGGCATCGCCGGCCGTCAATGCACCGCGTTGATCGCCTCTTCGATCGTGAATCGGCCCGCCGTGACCTCGCGGCCGACCACCACGCCGTCGAGGCGGTCACCATTCACCTCGAGTGCATCCAGCCGGCGCAGTTCGTCGAGGTCGATCACGCCGCCGGCGGCGATGACCGGCACGTCGACGGTGGCCAGCGCCGTCTTGATGGCCTCGATGTTGGCCGGCTCGGTGAGGGCGTCCCGGCCGACCTCGGCGATCATGTACCCGGCGGCCCCCGACGCCTGCATCTGGATCAAGCCCTCCTCGAGGGTCGTGTCGGTCTGCAGCGTGCGGCCCTGGATCCAGATCATCTCGTCGGCGTCGACGTCGAACGTCACCACGATCCGGCCCGGGTGGCGACGACACATGTCGTAGGTGAACGTCTGGTCCAACAAGGCCTGGGTGCCGATGCCCACTCGCCAGGCGCCGGCATCGAGCAACTCGCCGATCCGGGACAGCGAGCGGGCGCCACCGGCGATGGTCACCCGGGCGTCGACCTGCCGAGCCAACTCGACCATGAGGTCGAAGTTCTTGGAGTCGCCCTTGATGGCGGCATCGAGGTCGACGACGAGCAGCCGCTCACAGCCCTTGTGTACCCACCCGAGGGCTCGCTCGATGGGGTCGGCGTCGAGCGAGATGACCTCGGACAGATCGCCTTGGGGCAGCCGGACGGCCCGGCCATCGAGGATGTTGACGCGGCCGTAGATCTTCATGGCTCCACGCTACCCGTCGGCGGGCTCCCCCGCCCCCACGAGGCCCGTCTCGACGTCGTAGACGTAGCCCTTCACGAGCGAGCCCTCCGGCAACCGGACCCGGAGCAGGTCGACGTCGGCAGCCACCGTCGCCCACGGGTCGACGACCGCCTTGGCGGCCAGGACGCTGCCGTCGAGACCGAGCGGCCAGTCTGGCTGGGCGGCGGCGAAGTGGGCGGTCGCACAGTCGGTGTGGTGGATGACCATGACCGCCATCGGCCGGTGGGTGATCGCGTCGATCGCCAGCAGGCCGTCGACCACGGACCCGGTGACACGGCCGCCGACGACCCGCATCACGAAGGCCTCCCCGAGGTGGACGTCGAGGATGTGGGCGGGATCGACCCGCGGATCGACGCACGTCAGGATCACGAGGTCGAAGGCGACCTCGCCCTCGACGGGGGCGAACCCCTCCGCCAACCGGCGGTTGCGAGCAAGGAACTCGTCGAACCGGCGCACGACGGCAGGCTATCGGGACACGGCGACCGGGGCCCGATCGGCCGACCGGCGTACCACGGCCACCGCCACCACCCCGAGCAGCCAGGTTGCCAGCGCCAGCGCCGTGTGGACCAGCCGGAACCCGAGCGTGTTCGGTTCGGTCCACACGTTGAACAACGACCGCGACCAGGTGACGAGGCCCACCGCCAGATAGGCCCATGCGAGGGTCAGGGCGACGGGGCGCCGCCGCACCAGGCCGATGCCCACGGCCAGCACCGCGGCACCGACCGCCAACGACCCGCCGATGCGGAACCAGTTCCACGGGTCGGCGGTCTCGGCGTCGGTGAGCAGCGAGATCCGACCGCCCCACGACACGAACTGCCAGATGCCGGCGGCGACGAGGGCCAGACGGGCGGTGGTGGTGAGCGTCATCGTTCCTCCCACGTGAACAGTCTCGCAGCCGCCAGCGGAGCCGCCACCGCCCAGGCGACGAGCACGATCCAATCGGTGGTGGTGACCGCACCGACGCCAGTTGCCCACCGGAACGCGGCGACGAGGGGCGCCACCGGGAGCAGTTGGCTGATCCCGGCCACCGCGGCGGGCAGCCGGTCGAGCGGGACGATGATGTCGCCGATGCCGAGGAACAGGAAGTAGAGGCCGTTGGCGAGCGCCAGGGTCGCCTCGGCCCGGAGGCGACCCGCGAGGATCATGGCGAGCCCGGCCGGCCCCGCAGTGCCGAGCACGTAGGCCACCGCGAACCCCGCCCATCGGACGTCGGGCGACCAGTCGAAGGCGAGGGCGGCCACCGCCCAGAGCAGGGCGATCTGGACCACCTCGACCACCGCCACCGCCGCCGTCTTGGCCGCGATGAGCGTGAGACGCGACACCGGGGTGGCCCCGAAGCGCTTGAGCACCCGGTACTTGCGCTCGAAGCCGGTGGCGACGGCCAGCCCCACGAAGGCCGCCGAGACCAGCGACAGGGCGAACAGGGCCGGGACGAACTCGTCGATGTCGATGTCGAGCAGGTCGGTGGCCCCGAAGAAGAGCAGCAGGCCGAGCGGGATGAGGAACGTGAGCAGCACCGACTCGCCCCGACGAAGGGTGATGCGCAGCTCCTGGGCGGCGATGGCGGTGAAGCCGGTCATGGCGCCGACGGCTCCGCCGGTTCGGCGACGGATCCCCCGGCCACCTCCAGGAAGACCTCCTCGAGCCCGGCGGCGCCGGCCCGCAGCTCGGTCAGGAGGACGCCTTCGGCCGCCGCCCAGGCGGTGACCGCCACCATGACGGCCGGGGTGGCCTCCACGTCGATCTCGTACCGGTGGCCGCCGAGGTGGCGGGTCGGCGCCCCGACGGCGTGGGCGACGGCATCCGCCTCGACCGGCCGGTCGGCCGTGAACCGCACCCGGCCGGCGGCGGCGACGAGTTCGGCGGGGCTGCCCTCGGCGAGGAGTCGACCGTGGTTCACGATCCCGACCCGATCGGCGAGGTGCTCGGCTTCCTCCAGGTAGTGGGTCGTCAGCACGACCGTCACACCCTCGGAGGCGAGTCGCTGGATCGTCTCCCACGTGGTCCGACGAGCCATCGGGTCGAGCCCGGCGGTGGGCTCGTCGAGGAACACGAGGTCGGGGCGACCGACCAGGGCGACCGCCAGCGAGAGTCGCTGCTGCTGGCCCCCCGACAGGCGCCGCTGGAGGGTGCGGGCGTGGTCGGTGAGCCCCACGAGCTCGAGGAGCTCGTCGGGGTCGGCGGGGTCGTCGTGGAAGGCGGCGAAGAGCCGGATGATCTCCCCGACCCGGGCACCCGGGTAGAGCCCTCCGTCCTGGAGCATGACGCCGACCCGCCGGTGCAGCGCCTCGGGATCCCGGGCGGGGTCGATGCCGAGCACGGCCACCTCCCCGGCGTCGCGGGATCGCAGTCCTTCGAGGATCTCGATCGTCGTGGTCTTGCCGGCGCCGTTCGGCCCCAACAGGGCGTACGTCTCACCGGGCTCGATCGCGAGGTCGAGGCCGTCGACCGCGACCAGGGGCCCGTAGCGCTTCACGAGCCCGACCACCTCGATGGCGCTCATCGGAGGAACGAGGCGATGGCGTCGGCGTACACGTCGGCGTGGGTGAGCGGTCCTGCGTGGTGGGCGCCGACGACCTCGACGACCCGGGCGTCGGGGATCCGGGCGGCGAGCTCGTACTGGGCGCGGGTGGCGAGCACCTCGTCGGCCGTGTTGATGATGACGAGCACGGGTATGGCGAGGTCGCCGATCCACTCGGAGGAGTCCCAACGGGCGACGGCGGCGCCCGCCTCCCAGTAGAGGTCGGGGTCGCGGGACGCGTGCTGGGTCCACGCCCACCGGCGGTGCTCGGGCGCCACGGCGCCCTGTCGGACCAGCCAACTGGTGCGCCCCGCCGTGTGGAAGGTGCGGGTGAGCCGCTCGGCCGCCCGCACGACGGCGATGGCGACCGGCGCCACGCGCTGGGCGATCCCGCCGAGGTTCGGCGGTGTCGAGGCGGTCCCGGCGAGGACCAGTCGACGGACGAGGTCGGGACGACGGCGGGCGAGCTCCTCGGCCACCATCCCGCCCATCGAGTACCCGACCACGTCGACGGCACCCAGGCCCAGCGTCTCGATGAGCCCGGCCATCTCGTCGGCGACGTCGGCGATCTCGAAGGGGCCGCGAACGACGTCGGTCTTGCCGGTGTTGCGGTTGTCGGGGGCGATCACCCGGAATCGGTCGCTGAGGCGGGGGATGATCCGGTGGAAGACGACGAGCGAGTGGTCGCCCCACCCATGGATCAGGAGCACCGGTGGGGCGTCGGGAGGGCCTGCCTCCCGGAAGAAGACCTCGAGGTCGTCGACGAACACGGTGCGTCCCGGCAGCCGCAGGGGATGGCTCTGGGGCTGGTCGAAACGGGGCACCCGTTCCCGGCGCAGGAGCAGGAACAGGAGCCACCCGAGCCAGGCGAGGCCGAGGCGGGCGAGGAGACGGCGCATGCCGCGATTGTGCCAGCCGGACCGGGGCTATCCGCCGAGGTCGTCCACCGCGAAGACGTGGTCCGCGACCACCTCGCCACCAAGCAGGTGCTCCACGATGATCCGATCGGCGACCTCCGGTGTCACCGAGTGGTACCAGACCCCGTCGGGGTAGACGACGGCGATGGGTCCCCGCTCGCAGATGCGGAGGCAGTCGACCTTCGTGCGCAGCACGTGCCCGGTGCCGGGCTCCACCGGCTCGGCCGGGCGGGCCTCGTCGCCGTACCAGGGGGGCGGCGACGTGGCGAGGTCCAACTGCTTGAGGCGAGCCTTGACGTGGCGCCAGGTCTCGTTGGTCTCGGCCACGGGCGCACAGCGGGGGTTCGTCTGGTCGGCGCAGAGGAACAGGTGGCGACGCAGCGTGCCGGTGCCGATCGAGAGGCCGGCGGCGATCGCCTCGAGGCGGTCGGTCATGGGAGGAACCCGGACCGCGGTACCGCGGAACCACGGAACTCGACGAGGGTCGAGAAGGCCACGGTGCGGCCGTGCTGAGTCATCGGACCGCGATCCGTCCGGGATCGCCGTCGACCAGGCGGCCGATGACCACGCCACCGATCTCCGCCAGCGGGGCCTCGGATCCGGGGGGCACCGCCACGAGCAGGCCACCGCTCGTCTGGGCGTCGGTGAGGATGACCTCGGTGGTCGGGTCCACGTCGAAGGTCGTGTAGGCGGTGGCAGCGGCACGGTTTCGGTCGCTGCCGCCGGGGACGACGCCGGCGGCGGCGAGGTCGCCGATCCCGTCGAGCACCGGGGTCGCCGCCGCGTCGACCTCGGCGGCGACCCCGGACGCCTCGGCGAGCTCGTGGAGGTGGCCGACCAGCCCGAACCCGGTGACGTCGGTGGCGGCCGACGCCCGGGAGGCGTGGGCGGCGGCGGCGGCGTCACGGTTGAGGCGGCACATGAGCTCGACGACCGTGGCCTCGAGCCCATCGGGGGCGACCCCCCGCTTCACCGCGGTGGTGGCGATGCCGATCCCGAGCGCCTTGGTGAGCACGAGGAGGTCGCCGGGGCGGCCTCCCGACGATCGCAGGAGCCGATCGGGGGCCACGATCCCGGTCACGGCGAAACCGTACTGCGGCTCGGGGGCGTCGATCGAGTGGCCGCCCACCACCGTGCACCCGGCCTCGGCCATGACGGCGAGCCCACCCTCGACGACTCGGGCCGCCGCCTCGAACGGGAGGGTGTCGCGTGGCCAGCCGACGAGTTGCAGGGCGGTGAGGGGCTCGGCGCCCATCGCATAGATGTCGCCAAGGGCGTTGGCGGCGGTGACCCGGCCCCAGTCGAATGGGTCGTCGACGACGGGGGTGAAGAAGTCCACCGTCTGGACCAGCAGGTCGCCCGAGGGCGCGCGGAACACCCCGGCGTCGTCGGGGACGCCGAGGCCCACCACGAGGTCGGGGTGGGAGGTGGCGGGTGAGGTGTGCAACGGCGCCAGGACCTGGGCCAGCTCGGTCGCCCCGAGCTTGCACGCTCAGCCGGCGCCGTGGCTGTGGGCCGTGAGCTTCAGGTGATCCATCGGCGTCAAGTGTGGCAGCCGCCCGCCGGACCGGGGGACGGCCCCACTCCGGCCAGGAGCCCACCACACGCGTTCCTGTGTCGCCCAGCCCTCACCACGAGGGGTAGGCGACACAAGAACCGGCTCGGGGGCCCGAAGGCGCCGCGCCGCCCGGGCCTCCCCTCGCTCCCGGCCTCTCCGCGCTCGGCCTCCGCTCGCTCCCGGCCTCCCGGCGCCCGCCGCCTGCCAGAATCGAACCAGCCGCCCACCGAGGTCTCGATGTCCCACGCCGACACGCACCAGCTCCCCATCCACGCCCACGACTTCCTCGAGCTCGACAGCCGCCTCACCGACCAGGAGAAGCTCATCCGGGGGACCGTCCGCGAGTGGGTGGACAAGGAGATCCAGCCCCACGTCGCCGACTGGTTCGAGGCGGGCGAACTGCCCACCACCGACCTCGCCCGCCGGATGGGCGGGCTCGGGCTCCTCGGGATGCACCTCGAGGGCTACGGCACCGCCGGCACCTCGGCGACCGAGTACGGGCTGGCCGCCCTCGAGCTGGAGGCGGCCGACTCGGGGATCCGCTCGTTCATGTCCGTCCAGGGCAGCCTGGCGATGTTCCCGATCTGGAAGTACGGGTCCGAGGAGCAGAAGGAGCGCTGGCTGCCAGGCATGGCCGCCGGCGAGCTGATCGGGTGCTTCGGGCTGACCGAGCCCGACTCCGGCTCGGACGCCGCCAACCTGCGCACCACGGCCCGCCAGGAGCCCTCGGGCGACTGGGTGCTCAACGGCACGAAGATGTGGATCACCAACGGCACCATCGCCGACGTGGCGGTGGTGTGGGCCCGGGCCGACGACGGCACCGTGCGCGGGTTCGTCGTGCCCACCGACACGCCCGGCTTCTCGGCGAACCCGATCAAGAAGAAGCTGTCGCTACGGGCGTCGGTCACCTCCGAGCTCGTGCTCGAGGATGTCCGCCTCCCCGCCGACGCCGTGCTCCCCGGCGTGGCCTCGATGCGTGGCCCGCTGTCGTGCCTGTCGGAAGCCCGATTCGGGATCCTCTTCGGCGCCATGGGCGCCGCCCGCACCTGCTACGAGACGGCCCTCGACTACGCCAAGGACCGCCACGCCTTCGGCAAGCCCATCGCCGGGTTCCAGCTCACCCAGCACCGCCTGGTGGAGATGTTGGTGCGGGTGAACAAGGGCACGCTGTTGGCCCTGCACCTGGGCCGGATGAAGGACGAGGGGCGCCTCGCCCCCGCCCATGTGTCGTTCGGCAAGATGGACAACGTCCGCGAGGCACTCTGGGTCGCCCGCGAAGCCCGCTCGATGCTGGGCGGCAACGGCATCACCCTCGAGTACCCGGTGATCCGCCACATGGTCAACCTCGAGACGGTCTACACCTACGAGGGCACCCACGAGATCCACCAGCTGATCCTCGGCCAGGCGATCACGGGGGAAGCCGCCTTCTCGTGAACCGCGCCGCCGTCGGCGTCGCGCTGGCGACCTTCGGCGGGATCGTCTTCGGCATCTCCGCGACGCTCGGCGGGTGGTTGACCGCCCAGATCGATCCACTGGCGGTCGGCGCCTCCCGGGTCGCCCTCGCCGGACTCTGCCTGGCCCCCCTCGCCGTCGTCCACCGGGCCGCCATCGCGCGGGCACGAGTGCCGATCGTCGTGATCGGCGTCCTGCAGGTCGCCATCAACGCCCTGCTCTTCCTCGCGATCAACCGGGTCGGAGTCGGGCCGGCCATGGGGATCCTGTTTCTGGCCCCCGTCTACGTGGTCGCCTGGGACCGGATGACCGGCCGGGCCCGGCCCCGCCCGACCACCTGGGCGGCAGTCGCCGCGGCCGTGGTCGGGGTGGCGCTCCTGGTCCAGGCGTGGGAGGTGGCGTCGCTCGATCCACTCGGACTCGGTGCCGCCTTCGCCGGCGGGTTGGGCCTGGCGACCTACCTGCGCCTGGCCGAGGACACCGGGGCCCGCATCGGTGCGCTGGCGCTGGCGAGCGGATCGCTGGCCGTGGGCGGTCTCATCGGGCTGGTGGTGGCGCGGCCCTGGACGTTCGTGGGCGACCTGGAGCCCGGGACCCTGTGGGGGCTGGTGGCACTCGGCACGGTCGCCATGGCCCTGCCGATCACCACCGAGATGGTGTCCCTGACCATGGTGCCCGCTCGCGTGGTGGGCGTCATCATCACGCTGGAACCGGTCGCCGCTGCCGCCACCGCGTGGTGGTTCCTCGACGAGTCACTCGCCGCCGTGCAGCTCGTCGGCCTCGTGCTCATCGTGGCGGCCGTGGGGGCCGTGACGTGGACGACGTCGCAGGCACGGACACAGGATCCGGTGCTGGTGTGAGCGGTCGGCTGCTCGTCGTCATCGCCGTGCTGGCAGCGGCCTGCAACCCGGGTGCTGCCGATGCCCCGGCAACCACCGAGCCAGCCGCGCCGGCGGCCGCCACCAGCCCGGACTCGATCGCCACGACCACCACCGAGGCGCCGGACACACGGGGCATGGTCATCGACCCACCCACATCGACCACCACCATCCCTCAGCCGATCACCACGACCACCTCGCCGCCGAATCCGACCACGACCTCCACGAGCACCACCACCGAGCCGGCGCCGCCAACCACCATCGAGACACCACCGCCGACCACCACCGGGACCTCGGCCCCGACCACCACCGTCCCACCGCCGACCACCACCACGACCACCACCACGACGATGCCCGGGATCGCCGCGGTCACCGCCGCCGACCTCGGCTCGTCGTGGCGGCCGGGGTGCCCGGTCGACCCCGCCGACCTGGCGGCCGTCACCGTCCGACACCTGACGTTCGAGGGCAGCGCCGCCGAGGGGACGATCGTCGTCCACGCCGACGTGGCCGCCGACGTGCGAGCCGTCTTCGCACGGCTGTGGGAGATCGGGTTCCCGATCTCCCAGGTGGTCCCGGTCGATCGGTTCGGCTCGTCGGACGACGCCTCCATGGCCGCCAACAACACCTCGGGCTTCAACTGCCGACTGACGACAGGTGGCAGCCGGTGGTCGGAGCACGCGTACGGACGGGCGATCGACGTGAACCCGATCCAGAATCCCTACGTACGAGGGGCCACGATCCTGCCCCCGGCCGGCTCGACCTACGTCGATCGATCGGTCACCCAGCCGGGGATGGTCACTCCGGAGGTCGTGGCGGCATTCGCCGCCGTCGGCTGGTCATGGGGTGGTCACTGGTCGAGCCCCGACTACCAGCACTTCTCCACGTCCGGCCGCTGAGGGGCTACCCCGTCAGGTCGGGGTCGACGCACCCGTCGGTGCCGCCGGTCGACGAGACCGGGAACGTGTACACCTCGGGGTCGCGGAAGCCACTCCCGACCTCGTCCGTCTCGAGGAACCGGACGATCGCCCGTCCGAGCGCCTCGACCTCGAGGGCCTGGACCTCGTCGGTGGCGAGGGCCTCGGCCTCCGGCGGGTTCTGCAGGAACAACGCCTCCGTGAGGATCGCCGGGATCGGGTACGTGAGGCGGAGGATGCCATAGGCGTCGCGCCCGTCACGGTCCCGCACGGCGGCGAACGCCCCGGGCTCGAACGAGTTCACCCACGGCAGGTCGAGCGGCCCGAGGGCGGCGACGAGCTCCTCGTAGACGAGGCCGGCCGCCCGCCGGGACGCCTCGTCGTCGACCTGGTGGAAGACGATCGTGCCCGGCTCGTCGGCGGGGCCGATGCTGCCGGCGTTGTGGTGGACGGACACCAGGAGCCGGGGCGCCACCGTCCGGGCGAGCTCGGCCCTCGCCCGGATCGCCATGCGGTAGTCGCCGGTGCGGGTCAGAAGCGCATCGACCCCGCGCGCGTCGAGCCACGCGACCAGGTCCCGGGAGATCGTGAGGTTGAGGTCGGCCTCTCGGAGACCGTTGCGACCCACCGCCCCGGTCTCGACCTCGCCGCCGTGGCCCGGGTCGATGAGGACGTCGACGGGGCCGACCGGCTCGAGGTCGGCCAGCACGGCTCGCTCGGCACAGGGGGTGCCCACCACGAAGCGGCCCGCCCCCTCGGCGAGGATGGGCACGACCACCCCCGTCGGGGTGAACCCGGCGAGGGCGTCGGGCGGGGTCGAGGTCGTCGACGCCGGTGCGGGTTGGGTCGTGGTCGACTCCGCGGCGGCGGTCGTGGTGGGCGCCGCCGACTCCGACGAGTCGGGCGGTTCCGGCGGGTCGGGCACGGCGAGCGAGGAGCAGGCCGCGACCACGACCGCCAGTGCGACAACGAGGGAGCGGCGCCACATGGTGGCGAGGCTACGGCTCGGGGGAGTCACGAGGGATCGGTAGGCTCGCACCCGTACCCGGCACCGGAGGACGCGTGGCCGTCGACGCACGCACGCAACGGATGATCGACAAGCACCGAGGCGACGAGGCCCGGTGGTTGCAGAAGACCCAGTTCGCCCTGAGCAAGGCGAAGGAGGCGCGCGAGAAGCTGGCCGAGACCGCCGGCGACGACGTGAGCCCGCTCCTGACGCTCGACGATGGCACCACCGTCTCGATCCACCAACTCGACGAGATCATCCAAAAGCGCGTCGACGCCCTCCGCGAGGCCCTGGGTCAGGCCCCGACGGGCTAGTCGAGAGACCACTCGAGGATGCCGGCCGGCTCGACCGCCCCGGCCCCCGCCGACCGGTACACGGCGGCGGCGAGGTCGTCCCCGGCGTCGATGGGCACCCACATCGACCGGCACCCGCGCCCACGGCCCAGGTCGGCGAGCGCGACGACGAGCGCCCGCCCGATCCCTCGTCGTCGGAGCCGCTCGTCGACGCCGAGCTCGTAGAGGAGCATCTCGACGCCCTTGTCGGGGTGGGCGAGCTCCATCCCGGAAACGAAGCCGGCGGGCTCGCCATCGAGGTAGGCCACCAGGAGGTGGTGGCCGTCGCGGGCCAGGAAGTCCTCGACCCAGCCGGGATCGGGGGCGCCGTCGAAGAGGTGGCCTGCTCCCAGCACCGCCTCGGCGTCGGCGGGTCCCAGTCGGCGGATCTCCATGGAGGGCACGATAGGTCGGGGGTGCCGTCGGCAGCCTCGACTCAGCCGGACCCGACACCCTCCGCGTCGGATCCGGGTGCCGCCGGTCGATCCGAGCGCGAGCCATAGACCTGGGTGGACAAGGGCTCGAACGGATGGGGAGAGAAGATGGCCTCGATGGGCAGGCCGAAGTAGTCCGACAACTTGAAGGCGAGCTCGAGCGACGGGTTGTAGGTGCCCTGCTCCAGGTAGCCGATGGTGCGGTAGTGGACTCCGAGCGCCTCGGACAGCGCTCGCCTCGACAGGCCCCGCTCGGCTCGGAGGACCGCGATCCGATTGTGGATCCGCAGGTCTCCACTCACGCGCCGGCTCCCGCGGCATCGAGGTCCGGCTCTCGCCACAACAGCACGGAACTGGGGAGACAAAGGGCCAGCAGGAACCAACCCACCACGGCGAAGCTGCTGATCTCGGTGATGGAGAGCTCGTCGAAGACATCCAGGGCGATCTGCGATCCGACGAGGCTCAGCGCGCCGACGGTGGCGAGCGTCGCGTAGGCGGAGCGATACGCACCATCGCGCGCGGTCCGCTGGCGCTCGTCGAGCTCCTCGTCGGGCCGATGGGCCCACTCCCGCTGCCAGGAGTAGACGGCGTAGCCGGCGACCAGGGCCACCACGGCCGACACGGCGGACACCACCACGGCGACCACCTCGGCCGCGCCCTCCAGGGCATCGACGGCCACGTAGGCCGCCCCGGCGATGCCGAACGCCACGTAGGGGGCCACGGCCCACACCCGACGCCGAGACAGGGGGGCGTCATCATCGATGGATCCGAATGCCACGGCTACCTCCTTGGTTGAGCAATCCGAAGCGAGAATGTAGTAGTTCTACTACATTCTTGTCAAGGC
The DNA here is from genome assembly GCA_964614585.1 of uncultured Acidimicrobiia bacterium. Classification (GTDB taxonomy): domain Bacteria; phylum Actinomycetota; class Acidimicrobiia; order Spongiisociales; family JAENVV01; genus JAHEFX01. The sequence continues at coordinate 26,483 of CAZTLW010000015.1, forward strand.
GTGTCCTTCCATGGAACGCCAATACGGCCACCACGACACGATCCACGCTCGCCTGGGAACGCCTCTCGGCGGGTACCGTCCTCCGACCATGGGGTTCACCCGCGACGAGCTCGAGGCCCAGTACGACCGATCGGTCCCCGACCTCGTCGGCGACGACCTCCGGCTCCTGATCGTCGGCATCAATCCGGGTTTGTGGACGGCCGCCACCCAGACCCACTTCGCCCATCCCGGCAACCGGTTCTACCCCGCCCTCCACCGGGCCGGCATCACCGAGTGGGCCATCGACCCATCGGCCGGGATGTCCGACGAGGACCGGGCGATGCTCGTACGTCGCGGCGTCGGCATCACCAACCTCGTGAACCGCGCCACGGCCCGGGCCGACGAGCTCGACCCCGATGAGCTCGTGGCGGGTGGCCGACGGCTCGAGGAGTTCGTGGCCGACCACGGCCCCCGGGTCGTCGCCGTGGCGGGTCTCGGCGCCTATCGCACCGCCTTCGGCCGGCCGAAGGCGACGAAGGGCCGCCAGGACGAGCGCATCTTCGGCGTCGAGGTGTGGCTCGTGGGCAACCCGTCGGGGCTCAACGCCCACGAGACCGTCGACACCCTCGCCGGACAATTCCGCACCATCGCCGAGGTGGCCGGCGTACCGACCGACGGCCCGGGGCCGACGCCTAACGCTTCCAGAGCTCCCGGTTGAAGAGAATGAGGATCGGCAGGATCTCGAGCCGGCCCAGCACCATCACGCCGCAGAGGATGAGCTTCCCGGCGTCGGGGACCGGAATGAAGTTGCCGGCCGGGCCGACGTCCCCGATTCCGGGGCCGACCCCCCCGAGCGACGTGGCGACGGCCGAGGCGATCTCACCGATATCCAACGCAGCGCCGGAGAGGGAGACGGAACCAGCAAGGAGAAAGACACCGGTCATGAACGTGAACATGTAGAGGAGGAAGAAGGTCTGGGTCGCCTCCACGATCGTGTCCGGTACCGGATCGCGGCCCATGCGGGCCACGAAGACGCCGCGGGGGTGGATCAGCCGGCGCACGTCCATCTTCGAGGCGCTGTAGAGGACGTCGAGACGCCACACTTTCACCGAGCCCGAGGTCGAACCGGCCATGCCCCCGATGAACATGAGGCCGATGAGACCGATCTGGAGGACGGGCGCCCACAGCGAGAAGTCGGCCGTGGCGTATCCCGTGGTGCTCATTATCGATGTCGTGTTGAAGACGGCATTCCGGATGGTGTCTCCTGCCGACAGGTCACCCCAGGTCCCAACGGTGACGATGGCGATCGCCAGACCGAGGATCGCGAAGTAGAGCCGGAGCTCGAAGCTTCGAAGGTATTCACGGGGGCTCCGCAGCGCCCGGTAGTGGAGGGCGAACGAGATCGAGCCGGCCAGCATGAAGGCCACGACGACCCACTGGCTGTAGGCGGAGAAGGCCCCCAACGAGCCCACGTCCGTGCCGAACCCACCGGTCGACATCGTGGTGAAGGCATGGTTGACGGCTTCGAAGAGCGTCATGTCGCCCGCCCAGAGCAGGGTGACCAGGATGGCAGTCAGACCGGCGTAGATCGCCCAGATCCGGCGCGCCGTGTCGATGAAACGGGGGGTGAGGCGATCCGGGCCCGGACCGGAGGACTCGGCTCGGGCGAGTTGCACGGCCCCCATGCCGAGCAGCGGGAGGATCGCGATCGACATCACGATGATACCCATCCCCCCGACCCACTGGGTGGAGGATCGCCAGAAGAGGATCGAATTCGACATCAGGCCAGGGTCCGGGAGGATCGATGCGCCGGTGGTGGTGAATCCCGAGGTGGCCTCGAAGATGGCATCCACCGCGTCCGGAATGGCTCCGGTCAGGAGATACGGGAGGGCACTGAAGAGGCAGATCAGGAGCCAGGCCAAGCCAACGGCGGCGAAGCCCTCACGAGTCGAGAGCTGACCCGGGCGCGGGAACAGTCGCCAGAGCGCGAACCCGATCGCGACCGTGAGAAGCCCCGCAA